>JAITFA010000183.1 GCA_031281685.1 Treponema sp.
GTTTCTCCAAATGCCATTGCTACGGTCTTTTCAACAGCCGTTGGCCATTGGAATGTTTTGAACAGGGCAGAGAAGGTACCCACGCCGGCATCGACGATAACCCGCCCGCCTATGCGGAAAAAACGTTGATCGGTGGCTGCATCAATAGTCATATCGGGCGATCCATCATTATCTGTATCGATCTCTATTGGCAAACCAAGCAAATCGTTGACCACTGCCGAGCCGCTTTCTTTGCGGTAATTTGCCGCGAGGAGCAGTTGCACCGTAACGGGGCCGAAGATGACATCAGTCAGAAAACCATCGGTTAGGGACGGGGCGGTCATTATCGGCTCCGGTTCAGAAAACGGCTCGCCGCCTTCGCCAAGCAGAAAGACACCCATAGGAAAATCGTCAATATCATCGGTATAATCGGCGATGCCGTCCGTATTTTCAAAGATGCCGCCCGTAAACTTAACATGTTCGCCGAATGGCTTGACCCATCCGTACAATTCGTCAAGGGACAACACCGGGCCTCCAAACATTTCGCCGATTTCGCCGCTTAAAAAGCGAAGGTTTTCATTCCCAAACTTGAGCGATGCGCTTGCGCCCCACAGCTCGTCCTCAAACTTAAAGCCGAGCTTGGTCCCGTCTTCGTTGAAGCCGGCATCGGTCATGCTGTCCACCACTCCTTCGCTGTCAGCCGACACGATCGAAGCGTTGAACTCCAACTCGAAACTTACCTTATCCGCCAGAGATTCCCCGGTTTGGCCAAAAAGAGGCGCGCCGAGGAGAACCGCAGCCATAAGGCATAACACAATACTTTTGTTTTTCATAAAATCCTCCATGATTTTGATATTAGTTTTTACTAACTTTTTAGCGGTGGTTCCCATAACCAACGGCTATGCTGTTGGAACGCTTTCCGCATTGTACGCTGTTCATGCGCGTACCACATATCCGTCTATGTGCTTCAATGCATCATAAATGCCTCCTTATTTTATGCTGCAATTGCTTGCTCGCTTGGGCGAGGTCTGTCATAGAGTCTGGCTTGCCGGAGCTGTTAGCCCCATATAACTCATACTGTTATACTTATATAACATATCAAAAAAATATGCAATGGGTAAAAGATAAGAAAAACTTTTGCGCCACAAGGCCGCTTAGGGAACATGCCGCGACGGTAAATCGTGCCTGCGGCGGCGCAGGGCTTCTCGTAGAGCCATGCCTTGATTGTGTGTAATACCGCCATATTTCGTTGACAAGAGGCTTTGGACAGGCTCTAATAGATAAGGAGTGTTAAGTATGTATAGTGAAGCACAGAAGGCTTACGCGAAATTAGGCGTTGATACTGAAGAGGCGTTGCGGCGCTGCGCGGCAATACCAGTGTCCCTGCACTGCTGGCAAGGCGACGATGTTATTGGTTTTGAAAACACGGGTGGGACGCTTTCCGGCGGCATACAGGCGACTGGAAACTATCCGGGTAAGGCGCGGACTCCAGCGGAACTCATGGCTGACCTGGACTTTGTGTTCAGCCTGATCCCCGGATCCAAGCGTCTCAACCTCCATGCCATGTACGCCATTAGCGACGGCGCGGCAATCGAGCGCGACAAACTCACGCCGAAGCACTTTGCCCCGTGGCTTGAGTGGGCGAAGAACCATGGCGTAGGCATTGATATGAATCCGACCTTGTTCTCGCACCCGATGGTGAAGGATGGACTCACGCTGTCGCACCCTGACAAAGCCATACGCGACTACTGGATACGCCATGTGAAGGCGTGCCGCGAGATCGCCGCCTCCATAGGTAAGGCGCAGGGATCGCCCTGCCTTAATAACATCTGGATTGCCGACGGGCTCAAGGACACGCCGGCTGACCGGCTTGGTCCGCGTGAGCGCCTGCGCGATAGCCTCGACGAGATTTTTGCGGTGAAGTATGACAAGGCGTACATCATTGATGCGGTTGAGAGCAAGCTCTTTGGCATTGGACTTGAAGCCTATACTGTTGGGTCGAGTGAGTTCTACCTTGCCTATGCCGCCACACGCGGTATCAACGCCTTGCTGGACAACGGGCATTTTCACCCGACGGAAAAGGTCGCTGATAAGATACCGGCGTTACTGGCGTTTTTCGACAAAGTTGCGCTCCACATCACCCGTGGCGTACATTGGGATAGCGATCATGTGGTGCTGTTCGAGGACGAGTTAAAGGAAATCGCCATTGAAATCATTCGCAACCACGCTGAAAACCGCGTCCTCATTGGGCTTGACTACTTTGACGCCAGTATCAATCGCCTTGCGGCGTGGGCTGTGGGTGCGCGTAACGCGCAGAAGGCGCTGTTGTCGGCGCTCCTCATGCCTCACGAGACACTGCGCCACTTGCAGGACGCGGCTGAAAACACACGGCTCATGGTCTGCCTTGAGGAACTCAAGACCCTGCCCTTTGGCGCGGTCTGGGATGAATACCTTGCGCGGCAGAAGATCGCGGGCGCGGACTGGTTCCAGCGGGTGGAAGAATATGAGCGGACGGCGCTGAGCAAACGAACTGCTTAATCTACAGGGGTATGAAAATTACCCCTCTTTTAAATTAAAGGCTTTTATGTTACTATATAGAAAATTGCGCGTGATTAAGGATGTGAGATGAATATAGCTGAGTATTCGGTCAAACGACCAGTAACGATTGTGGTACTTTATGTGCTGGCGCTTGGTGTTGCGGCAACACTTGTCCCTAATATCGCCGTAGACCTGTTTCCATCGGCGGATATGCCGGTATTGTCGGTGTATACCAGCTTCCCGGGCGCGGGACCCGCCGATGTTGAGCAGAATATAACCGCGCCGCTGGAACGTGCGCTCGCATCCACTAAGGGACTAACCGACATGACCAGTTCGTCGTCATTCCAGTCCAGTAGTATCAACCTGAACTTCGCTTATGGTACTGATATGGACAAAAAGGCGAATGACATTCAGTCGGTGATAAGCCGCGTTAATCTGCCCGATAACGCTGATTCGCCGACCGTGCGTCGCTTTGATATGTCAGCGTCGCCGATCATGAACCTCGTGGTGCGTGGCAACTATCCCGCAGACCAACTACGGATTTACGCGGAAGATGAGATTCAGGCGCAGATCGAGCGCATTGAAGGCGTTGCCGCCGCCTCGGTTACTGGCGGCACGACCCAGCAAATTGAGGTGTCGGTATCGCTGAACCGGCTTGCCGCCTTTAACCTCACCCTGAACGAGGTGCGGAGCGCCCTCAACGGGCAGAGCATCATGTCCAGCGGCGGTAGCCTTCTGCGCGGCGATCGTGAATACCGGCTTCTGGCAACGCAGGAACTCACCAGCATTGAGCAGATTAAGCGGCTGGTCGTAAAAACCATCAGCGTACCGGCGGTAAACGGCATGGCAAACCGCTCCCAAGTGGTGAGGCTGGAGGATATCGCCGACATCAGCGTTAAACATAACGACAACGCGGCGCGGGTCTACGTTAACGGCGAAACCGGCGTCTACATTCAGGTAACAAGCGAGAGCGACAGTAACCAGATGAGGGTATCAGCGCGGGTACGCGAGGCGCTTGACGGCATTAACGCCACGCTTCCCCAGGGCATTACCTTGGACGTGCTTACTGATAACACCACTATGATCAGCGCTACCATGGATCAGGTTTATACCAACGCCATTCAGGGCGTCTTGTTAGCGATGCTGGTACTGTTTATCTTCCTGCGGAACATCAAAGGCACGTTTATCATTGGCCTATCAATGCCCATCAGCATACTGCTAACGCTGATGTGTATGGCAGCGTTTGGCCTTACACTGAACCTTTTATCAATGACCGGACTGATTCTTGGGCTGGGTATGACGGTTGACGCTTCGATAGTGATCCTTGAAAACACTCACAACTACCGTTTACGCGGCGCAAAGGCTAACATTGCCGTGATTCTCGGCAGTCAGGAGATGTTCCGTGCCATTATCAGCTCAACCACGACCACGCTTTGCGTCTTCATACCATTGATTATCTACAAGAACGACCTGGGGATGATTGGCCAATACGCCGACGACCTCATATTTACAGTGATATTCTCGCTGGTGTGTTCTCTTCTGGTGGCGCTGACGCTCGTGCCAGCGCTTGCCGGTTCAATCTTGCGGCTCGACACCCGTAAACAGAAGCCTCTGCGCTTCAAGTTCATGCGCGCCCTTGACGACGGCATTGAGCGCGTGTTTACCGCCATCGACAACGCCTATGTTGTTGCCATCAACTACTGCCTCGACCACCGCCTGCTGGTTATGGGGGTCGTGTTGGTAATCCTTGTCTATTCGTTCATGCAGTTCTCTGGTATTGGCATGAATATGTTTATCCGTAGCCGCACTGACGATTCGGTAAACATCAATGTTTCAATGCCTCAAGGCACCGCCATTGCGGTAACCGCAGATACAATGGAAGAACTTGAAACCATTGTCAAAGCCAATGTTACCGGCTACAAGAACCTGATTCGCCGTGCCAGTTCCACCAGCGGCTCTATCCAGATCACGCTGCCGCCGCCTGCCGAGCAGATCGACACGCCTGACACCATCATTGCCAAGCTGACGCCGCTGATAAACGTGTTTCCCGGGGCGCAGGTGGCGTTCCGCGCTGGTCGTTCCATGAGTTCGACATCAGCGGTTGCCATTGCCATCAGTTCCCGTGACGTAACTGCCCTCACTGAAACCGCCAATGACATACGCGACATCATGGTTCGTTATTTACCCGCTATCGAGAATCCTACTATAAACATTGATGAGGGCGCTCCCCAGCTCGGCATTGAGATTAACCGCGAGCGTGCTGCCGCCTTGGGCGTATCGCTCTCGTCAGTGTCGTCGGCAATCTCTATGGCAATCGGCGGCTTTACCGCCACAACCCTCACTCAGGGCGACCGTAATATGAACGTCATTGTACGCCTGAATGAAGCTGATCGTTCCGGTCTCCCGAACCTCGACGCCATTCTCGTGTCCAGCCGTGCTGGTCTTATCCCCATCTCGAACCTCACGACCATTACCGAGGGCCGCTCGCCGACCTCGATCCGCCATGAAAATCAGGAGCGCGTTGTTCGCATCAGCGGCGAACTCAGCGGCGGCATTGCTGCAACCGAGGTACAGGCCGAGCTTGAAACAACCATCAAGCAATACCTCATCCCCCGAGAAGGCGTAACCGTGCGCTATGTCGGCGAGGCGCAAGAGGTGCAGACCTATACCAACCGCTTCATGTTCATCATTGCCACTGCCATTTTTCTGGTGTTTGGCTTAATGGCGAGCCAGTTCGAGTCCTTTGTTGATCCGGCCATCATCTTTTTCTCGATACCGCTTCTGTTCATTGGCGTTATCTGGATATACAAAATCGGCAATGAAGCAATGTCTATTTTTTCCGCTGTTGGCATCGTCGCCCTTGTCGGCGTGGTCGTCAATAACGGCATTGTTCTTGTGGACTACACAAACACACTTCGCGCCCGCGGTATGCTGGTACGTGAGGCGTGTCTTGCAGCCGGACGCAGCCGTCTACGCCCAATCATGATGACGGGGCTGACGACGATTTTCAGCATGATTCCCATTGCGTTCTTCCCCGGCTCTGGCACTGATACGATTCAGCCCATTGGTAAGACCTTTGTGGGCGGCTTATCCGTGAGTTTCTTTATGACCTTGCTGGTAACGCCAGTGATGTACTCCCTGCTGAATTCGCGGCACGACAAAAAACTGTTGCGCCAGAAGGCGCAGAGGGTGCAGAAGGTAGCGTGAGAGTAACATATTGATTCATTGGAGGTGTTTATGATAGTTATGGTTGTCGATGATTCATCGTTTATGCGGAATTCGGTCAAGAACTGCTTTGCTGAGCTGCAAATTCCTTGTATCGCCATAGAGGCGACGGACGGTGAGGATGCGCTGGTCAAGCTCGGGGATACAAAGCCTGAGTTGATTCTGCTTGACTGGAATATGCCCAAATTGTTGGGCATTGACTTTCTCAAGCGGGTACGCGCTGATTCGCGGTACAAAAGCTTGCCCATCATCATGGTTACAAGCGAAAGTTCCCGGCTCAATATAATTGAAGCGCTCAAAAGTGGAGCTACTGATTATATCTTAAAGCCTATCACCGCTAAACTTTTAAAAGAAAAGCTTACATATATTTTTGGAGCATTTTAAGCATAAGGAGTTAATATGGAACAGTACGCTTCGTCGTTTAGCGGTCTATGTATAATGGTGTTTCAGGACTTGGGGCAAATTCCAATTAGCGCGGGTAAACCCTATACATCAGGGAGTGGCACAGCCGGGGAGTGGGACATTACCGCAGTTATCGGGCTTGCGGGTAGCGCGAAAGGCGCGGTGTCGCTTTCCATGAAGAAGGCGGTTGCGCTACAATTAACAGACAAGCTAAGCGGCGGGACGCATATCGCAATAGACAAGGATGTCATTGACCTGCTTGGCGAAATCGCTAATATCATCGGTGGAAGAGCCAAGCAGATCATGGAAGGCGAATTCAGGTTTGAGACCGCCCTGCCAGTGGTGATCGTGGCGACGGGACAGGAGGTGGTGAATGGACAGGGACATTCGCTAAACTGGTCTGAATCCCCAATCCGAAACATCCGTATACCCTTCACTATCTTTGAAACCGAACGTTTTATCCTGTCGGTAAGCGTTCAAGACGCTACGGCTAACATGAAACAAGGCGGGATAAAGAGCATAGCATAGGGTTTGCGCTCTGCATCGTTTCATCGAAGTTTAGAAATTTACAGGCATGTTATATACACCACAGACACCTCCTAGTCTTACCGTTTCAGCAGCTTGAGTATGGCGGCAAGCTGCTTGTCGCGGCTGACGAGCAAAAGCGCAACGCCAGCAGCCGCGAAAAGAACGCCCATGAGTAAGAGAGGCAGTCCATAAGCAATGACGCGCCCTTGACCCGCGAATACTTCGCTAAGGCGGGGGCTAAGGTAATAAACCGGCAGGGTCGCCACAGCCGAAAACACGATGAGCTTTATCGCGTACAAAAGCGTGGCGCGTAAGACCTTGCCCACAGCAATATGCGGGTTACGCTTGAGAAAGACCAAAAGCAGAACCGTGTTGATGGCGCTGGCTGCTGAAAGGGCAAGCGCAATGCCCGCGCCGCGTAAGGGTCCGGCAAGGATCGCGGCAAGCGCAATGTTCACGGCAAACGAGATGATACCGGCAAGGGACGGCGACTTTGAATCGCTCTGGGCATAGAACGCCGGCGCGAGTATACGGTTCACCGCTATGAAGAAAAGCCCGGGCATGTGGAAAGTGAAAGCAGCAAGAGTGAGGGCTACAGAGGTTTCATCAAAACGAAGGTTCTGAAAGAGCAGGCGAATGAGCTTATCGCCCTGAGCAAGGGTGAAAAACGTAATCGGGATGGTGATAAGCGCGATAACGCGGAGCGCAATGGCAAGCCGCTCGTTGTATGTATCCCACTGACCGCTTTTTGCGCGTTCCGTCAGATCAGGCAGCAATACGGTTCCAATAGACACGGCAAAGATGCCGAGAATCAGTTCCTGAATCCGCAGTGAATATTGCAGGCTTGACACCACGCCTTCGCCCACGTTTCCGGCAAGCGCGGTTGAAACAAGGTCATTGAGCTGGTATGCCGCCATACCAATAATGGTTGGCCCGATAAGGCGGAGTACGCTTTTCACGCCGGGGTTCTTCATTGCCCGCGGAAGGCTGGTAAACATAAACGAAAAGCCCTTTCTTATCACAAAGGGCAGTTGAATGGCCGCTTCGAGCAGCCCGCCCACGAATATGCCCACAGCCATAGCCCGCGCAGGGTTGGCTGTGAACGGCGAAAGCCCATACGCGCAGAGTATGGTAACAAGGTTCAGCAGGATTGGCGCAAGACCTGAAGGCGTAAAGCTGTTTACGCTGTTCAGTATGCCCTGAAAAAGCGCGGCAAGCGAGATGAAAGCCAGAAAGGGAAACATGATCCGCGTGAGAAGCACCGTCTCGTCAAAGGCGTCGATACCAAAAAGCCGTACCACAAACGGCGCAATGATAATCCCAATGACAACCGCCATGCTCACAAAGAACGTGAGAAACGTGAGCATACAGGAAAGGAACTCCCGCGTCTTTGCCTTGTTGTCCTCCAACAGAAATCCCTTAAACGTGGGGATAAAAGCCACTGAGATAGAGCCTTCGGCAAAAAGGCGGCGGAAAAGATTGGGGATGAGGAACGCGACAGAGAAGGCGTCTGAAAGGGCGCTGGTTCCCAGTAGACTGGCTTTCACCATCTCCCGAACCAGACCGAGTATGCGCGAAACCAGCGTAAGAAGAGACAGTATTGAACCATGCCGAATGAGCGAGCGGGAAGATATAGGCATACCTAAGATTGCATAAAAGCCGCTTGCTGCACAAGCGCGGCGCGGCTAGAATGAGCTATGCTGATTCGAGCAATAGCGCCGGAAGAGCGCGTACAATATGACAGCGTGGTTTCTCACCCGGTACAGTCATGGCAATGGGGGGAATTCAAGAAGCAGAGCGGTCTCAAGGTGGAGCGCGTTGGTTTCTTCGAGCATAACGCGCTCGCTCGCGCCATGCAGATAACCTTCCACCCAGTACCCTTACTTGGCTCAGTGGGCTACGCGGCTAAGGTTTTCGCGCCTGATGGTGAGCAGCTCGACGCCCTGAAACAGGCTGCGCGAAAACACAGCGCAATCTTCACGAAAATAGAGCCGGACGTGTTTGCCCCTGTGGACGCGCCCGATCCAGAGGCTGACCGGCTTGACGCTTTCATCAGGGAACACGGAGGAACCAACGGCGAGCTTATCTATACCCAGCACGACTTTCACCTTGATTTGCGCCCGGACGACAACGCGCTCTTTGCCGCTTTTGCCACCAAGACCCGCTACAACACGCGCCTTGCCATGAAAAAAGGCGTGGAGATTGTGGAAGAAACCTCTGAGGCGGGCATGGAAGCCTACATCCGCCTTATGATTGAAACCACTCAGCGGCAGAAGTTCTATTCCCACAGCCCAGAGTTCTTCAGAACGCTATGGCGCGTGATTGGCTGTGACGAACACAGTATGCTGCGTATCTTTCATGCGCGTTACAGTGGCGAAGTTCTAGCCGCGTGGCTTGTGTTTATCTTTAACAAGCGCCTGTACTACCCTTACGGCGCTTCAAGTAACCAGCATCGTGAGCTTATGGCTTCCAACCTTATGATGTGGCATATAATCCAGTACGGCAAAGCCAACGGCTGCGTTGACCTGAACATGTGGGGGGCGCTTGGTCCAAACCCCGATCCTAACGACTCCTTCTATGGCTTTCACCGTTTCAAGCAGGGTTACAACCCCGTACTCATGAAAAACCTCGGGGCTTACGACCTTGTGCATAAAAACCTCGGCTACCGTATCTTTAAGCAACTCAACGCTCTCCGCTGGCGCTACCTGCGTTTTAGGAGACGCTAGCGCCGGACGCCTTTGCGCGCCTGCGGTCTCTGGCGCCGCTTGCCTGCCGCGCCAGCGCGGTCTCTGGCGCCAACCCGTCTAATCTGTGAACATCCGCGTAATCTGTGGACAAGAATCCCTAACTTGTTGACAGCGCGGCCCGTTTTTGTTCAGTCACTCTCAACTCCTTATGAGCCGTTCAAGATGTAGTGTCAGCCACTCACAATCAATTATCAGCGGCTCGCAACTATTTGCCGATGGTTCACAATATATTGCGGGCAACTCACAATATATTGCGGGCGGCTGACAATATATTGCCGATGGCTCACAATAGATTAATGGCGTTCACAATATATTGTCAGCGATTCACAATATATTGCGAGCCTCGCGCAATATATTGCCGGAG
>JAITFA010000198.1 GCA_031281685.1 Treponema sp.
TTCTTCTACCGATGATATACTCATGCGGCGTCTTAAACCTGGTTATATTATCATAAGTCTCGCTATACTGATCGTTTTATACTTAAGCGCCACCAAGACCTTGAGCGCCAATAGCTCGCAGGACTCCCGCGAGCGTGTTCTGGTGTCAACTGAACCAAATTTTGATGCCAGACTACGCCAGGCGCTTGATACGGCGCATGTCCCCCAGAACATCGCGGCGAGGATTCTGGTCAACGGCGCACAGTTTCGGGCTGACCTTCGAGGCGCACTGGACGAAGACCCCTACCTCTGGTTCCTTGTTGACAAGCGACACGCTCTGCCCGCTGGCTATGAACCTGATGATCTGGTTGAGCTTGTTGAAGGCGTGTACCACTTGGGGAATACGCATATTTCCCTGCGCCGGGTTGCGGCTGAGTCGCTTGCGGCAATGGCCCGCGCTGCTCAGAAAGATGGAATACGCCTGACAGTGTCCTCGGCGTACCGTTCCGAGGCTTATCAGGCTGAGGTGTATGCACGAAATGTACGGGAAACTGGCAAGGAAATTGCTGACCGGGAATCAGCCCAACCCGGGCATAGTCAGCATCAGTTAGGCACGGTGGTTGACTTTGGCTCCATAAGCGACGCCTTCGCCGCCACAGACGCGGGGCGCTGGGTTCTGGCCAACGCGGGAGACTTCGGCTGGTCGCTCTCATTCCCTAATGGCCTCGAAAACCTCACCGGTTATCGCTGGGAAAGCTGGCATTACCGCTATGTGGGCCACGCGCTTGTGGCGTTTATTGATACATGGTTTGATGGAATCCAACAGTACGCTCTGCAATTTTTACACGAATGGGTAAACAACACATGAAACGAATCATTCTGAAACACGGCGAGGAACGCCGTATCCTCGGCGGACACCCATGGGTCTATGATAACGAGATCGAGCGAATCGTAAGTAGTAGCGGGAGTACCGCTGTGGCAGGCGGCGTGGAAAGCCTTGAGCCAGGGGAACTCGCCGACGTGGAAAGCGAGGGTAAGACCTACCTAGGCCGCGCCTTTGTAAACCCCGCGTCAAAAATCGTTGCCCGCCTTTACAGCCCGTCCAAAGAAGGTATGGATAAGGGCTTTTTCAAGCGCCGTATCCGTGAAGCCATTTCCCGGCGAGCCACTTACGACTTGCGCCGCGAATCAGCGCGGCTGGTATTTGCCGAGGCTGACCAGCTTCCGGGACTGATTGTGGACCGCTTTGTGGGCTGGCCAGCGCAAGCAGAGCTTGCGTCGCTTGCGGACTTTCCCCGTAATTTTGACGAAGCTGAGGCGCGTTTTGGGCCGCCGCTTTCATGGCTGGTTATTCAGATACTCACCGTTGGCATGGAGACGCGGCGAAACCTGATCCTCGCGGCGCTGGAAGAAACCCTAGGCGCTCGCACCAGCGGCGGATTTGGTCTCCCCGCCGCCATTATCGAGCGTTCCAATGCGCGGGCGCGGGAACTGGAAGGCTTGCCAGTGGCTGAAGGGCTAATCAAGCGCTTCGGCGCTACTGAAACGCCGCATAACGCGCCGGACAGCGTTGTTATCTTTGAGAACGGCCTTCCATTTTTTTCGCATCTTGAGTCCGGCCAGAAAACAGGCCATTACCTCGATCAAAAGGAAAATCATCTCCATGCGGCTCGTCTCATAGCTGGTCTTGGCAACGCGGAACGTCCGCTCGAAGAGCGGCAACTCACGGTACTTGACGCCTGCGCCTATACCGGCGGCTTTGCCATTCACGTAGCGCACATGGCGCAAACAGCGCAGATTCTGGCTGTAGATAGTTCACGGGAGGCGCTGGAAACGCTTAAACAAAACGCGCTGCTCAATGGGGTTGAAGCCCGGATCAGCGTCGAGGAAGCCGACATCTTTGAGTTCCTGCGCACACAGGAGCGTGCCAGAACCCGGTTTGACGCCATTATCCTGGACCCGCCCGCCTTTGCCAAATCACACACCCAACTCAAGGAAGCCTTGCGCGGTTATAAGGAAATAAACCTTCGCGCCTTAAAGCTGCTTAACAAGGGCGGCATCCTAGTAAGCTGTTCGTGCAGTCAGGCCACTGACGAGAGCGACTTTAAACGCATGATACGCGATGCCGCTATTGACGCTGGGCGTCGGCTTCTCCAGCTTGATTTCCGCCTTCAGTCGCCGGATCACCCCATTCTCGTGGGCTATGACGAATCCTGCTACCTCAAGTGCGGATTCTATCAGGTTATTGCGTAATGCGTTCTCAAAGCTCCCCGATCTATGCTACTCTTTAGGCTATGAACTTTAACGCGAATTTAAATAACAATAAACAAATCAAGCTACTCGTCGCGCTTCTCTCACCCGTGTTTTTTCTGGCGGCTGATAGCTCTGAACCGTCCATCGCGGCGCGTGTCTCGCGTCTTGTCATTCAAGTCGCGCTCATCGTGGTACTGACCCGCATGGTCAGAAACCTCAACAAGGGACGCGGGATACCGCTCGTTATCGGAGACCTGTTGGCCGGGGTACTCATCGGGCCTTACGCCTTGGGCAGCATCTATATAAAAGGCGTCTTTGACGGTTTCTTCCCGCGTTTTGACGGGCCAATTTCGGTTAGCCCAGAACTCTACACCTGCGCCGTACTGGGATCAGGGGTGCTTTTGTTCGCTATGGGCCTTGAGACTGACTTAAAAATGTTCATCCGCTATTCAGTGGCGGGAAGCATCATCGGTATTGGCGGGGCGCTGGTGTCGTTTATCACAGGCGCTTTCACTGTCTCGCTGTTTCTGCAAATGCCAATCACCGCGCTCCCCTGCCTGTTTATGGGACTGCTCGCCTCGGTAAGCTCAGTCGGGATCAGTTCCCACGCTTTAATGAAGCAGAAAAAAATAGACAGTACCGAGGGCATAAGCGCCTTTGCCGCGGCTGGTACGGACAATATCTTTGGCTTAGTTATGCTCGTGGTCATTATGGGGATCGCGGGGGGCGGCGCCGGAAGCGTGCTGCTCAAGATAGCCCTCTGGCTCGTGTTTGGCGCTCTGGCGCTGCGGCTTGCCTTCTCAAAAAAGCTGGGCGAAGCCCTCAACGCCGTGAGCTTCGCCAATGATTTGTCCCTGCTTGCGCTGGGCGCGGCCTTCCTTGTGGGCGGCGTCTTTGATACGTTTGGTCTGCCGCTCGTCAGCGGCGCTTATCTCATTGGCTTGTCCCTGTCCAGAACCTCGCTGGCATCCATCATTCAAGACAGAATTCGCGGCATCTACGATTTGTTCATACCTATCTTCTTCGCGGTTATGGGAATGCTTATCGATCTTTCAGTGCTATTCTCAACACCGGTACTCCTTTTCGCGCTTGGGCTTACGCTTCTGCTCACGCTTGCCAAGTTCGTGGGTTGCGGCCTACCCGCGCTATTCATCGGTTTTAACACAAGGGGCGCGCTCCGTATTGGCGCGCTTATGAGCAGTCGCGGAGAACTCAGTATTATCATCGCCTCGCTTGCCTTTGTCGCGGGCGCGTTTGATGCGCGGCTTTTTGGGGCAGTCATGCTTATGTGCCTTATAAGCTCCTGCGGCGCATTCCTGTTCTCCAGCTTTATCCTCAAGTTCCCCGGTCCGGGTACGAAAAAGCAAGTCAAAAGCGATGAACTGGTACACGTAACTTGGGAATTCTACTCAGATGAAATCGCCAGTCTAGTGATCGATATGCTACTTATGAATCTCAAGGAAGACGGCTTTTTTACGCAGCGGATCAACATTGACGAAGGCATTGCTCAGGCGCGGAAAGACACAGTCGCGCTCTCGATCATCGGGACAGGGAGCGCCGTAAACATTGAGACCTACAAGGGAGATGTAGCCTTTGTGCGGAACGAAGTGCATAAGGTCGTAATTAACATCAGGGCTGCGGTTCAGAAGATCGCCCTGTCCACCGACCATCCGGCGTCTCAGAAAAAGGAATCCGCAAGCGAGCTGCTCTCCCTCATAAAATGGGAGAATATCGTCCTTGACCTAAAGGCAGAGACAAAAGAAGCGGTACTCGCCGAACTGGTGGACGTTCTGGCGACACGCGGTAAGCTGTACAATCGAGACGATGTGTTAAACGCGGTGCTGGCGCGGGAGAAAATCATGAGTACGGGAATACAGTACGGCATTGCCATGCCCCACGCCAAAACCGATGGGGTCAGCGACCTCCATGTGGTGATTGGCATCAAAAAAACCGGCATTGAGTTCAACTCGCTGGACGGCGAAAAGGCGCGGCTCTTTATTCTGGTTGTTTCCCCCAAAAAACGGGACAGCCAGCACGTGCCTTTCCTCGCGGCCATTACCTCAGTATTGAAGGACGCCACTGTCCGTGAGCGAGTCATAAACGCCGCCACTAACGAGGAGGCGTATACCCTGCTCATGGGACGCTGAAAAAGAGGCGAAAGCGCGACGTGCTTATACTTTTTGCGCTTTTTATCGTTGTTATAGCACTGTACCCTCTTTTCATTCAGCCCCATTGCCTTGTATGTTTTCTGTATCTTTATACCATTTTGAGGAGAAAATTGCATGAAACGATTGTTGTGTACGGCGCTTACCGCGCTGGTTCTAGTCGGGGCTGTGTCCGCGAGCGCGGCTCAGCAGAGGTCTAGCGGGCTTACCTTGACACCGGGGGTATTGAATATCGGCATGGAGATTGGCTATCCGCCGTTTGAGTACCTTGATACCGATGGCAAAACACCCATTGGCTTTGACGTGCAGATGGCTAAAGCCCTCGCCGCCAAGCTCGGTCTCACTCTGAACTTAATTGACACCGCCTGGGACGGCATCTTCGCTGGCGTTGACACCAGCAGGTACGATTGCATCATCTCAGCGGTTACGATTACCGAGGAGCGGCTGCAGCGCCATAACTTCACCAAACCCTACATAGGGAACGCGCAGGTTATGGTTCTGCGTAAGGACTCCGGGATCACAGCCCGTACCCCGCAAGAAACGTCCGGCTTGGGAGTCTCGTATCAGGCGGAAACCACCTCAGACATCTTTATGGCTAATCTCGCGGCTCAGGGCGTGAACTTCACCCCGTATGAGTATGACAAAGTGCTGAACTGTTTTGATGAACTGAAACTGGGGCGCGTTGACGTGATTATATGCGACAGTCTTGTGGCGTTTGACTATACCAGAGCCGAAGACTCCCCTTTCGAGGTTGTCTGGGAAGGAACGGCTGACGAGACCTTTGGCATCTGCCTCAAAAAGGGCAACGACGCGCTGACCGCCGCGCTGGACAAGGCGCTTGATGAACTCTTTGCCGACGGGACCATGCGGAATATCTCGATAGAGGTATTCGGCAGAGACATGGTAAGTAGCGTGCGAAACTAAGGCGGATATATGGACAACCTACGGAAAATGCTCGCATGGATACCTCAGCTTCTTGATGGTTCACGGGTTACGATTTTCTTGACCGTGGCGGCGGTTTCCGCGGGGCTTGTTTTGAGCCTCTTTCTTGCCTTGGGTAAGATGTCAAAAAAGCGCGTCCTTAACCGTATCTGCAGCGCCTATATCTTTTTCTTTCGGGGAACGCCCCTGCTTATGCAGCTCTACTTTATCTACTACGCGCTTCCCATGATATCCCCCATTTTCATCATCAGGACCGGGGATCAGTTCTTTGACCGGTTTATACCCGCGTGGATCGCGTTTGGACTTAACTCCGCCGCGTACTGCGCGGAAATCATCCGCGCCGCGATTCAGTCCATCGACAAGGGGCAGTTTGAGGCGTCCCGCGCCTTGGGCATGTCCTACGCCCAGACCATGCGGCTGGTGATCATCCCCCAATCCATACGCCGCCTTATCCCGCCGGTGGGGAACGAATTCATCATGGTACTGAAAGACGCTTCCCTTGTTTCCATGATTGCTCTGGTAGACATCACCAAAGCCACGCGGAACATCGAGTCCTCCACGCGCTCGGCGCTGGTCTACATACCGGCAATGATCCTCTACCTTATCATTACAGCCGTGTTTTCCTTTATCTTCCATAAACTTGAGAAGCGATACTCTATCTATGAGTAACGGGGGCGTATATGTCTATGATTAAAACCGTCGGAGTCAGCAAGGCGTTTGGAACCGTACAGGTGCTTAAAGACGTTTCACTCGAAGTTCAGCAAAAAGAGGTGGTCTGTATTATCGGACCGTCGGGCGCGGGCAAGTCAACGTACCTGCGCTCGCTCAACCGCCTTGAGCGTATTGATGAAGGGAAGATATATATAGAAGACAACTTGCTGTTTGACTGTGTAAACGGGGTGAACCTCGTGAAGATGCCTCTGCGCGAGCGAAACCTGCGGCTTCTTGAGGTGGGTATGGTGTTTCAGCGCTTTAACCTGTTTCCCCATAAAACCGCGCTGGAGAACGTAGTGCTGGCGCCGATTCATGTGAAAAAAGTGCCGGTGCCAGAGGCGCGAGGAAAAGCGCTGTCGCTGCTGGAGCGCGTGGGACTTGCCGACAAGATCGACGCCTACCCCGCCCAGCTTTCAGGCGGTCAGCAGCAGCGGGTCGCCATTGCCCGCGCTCTGGCAATGGAGCCGCGCATCATGCTCTTTGACGAGCCGACTTCCGCCCTTGATCCAGAGCTGGTTGGCGAGGTGTTAAGCGTGATGAAAAGTCTTGCAAACGCCGGCATGACCATGCTCGTGGTAACGCACGAGATGAGCTTTGCCCGCGAAGTCGCGGACAAGGTGGTATTCATGTACCAAGGCTCGATTCTGGAAGCGGGGAAGCCAGAGGATATGTTCGCCAATCCCACGAATGAACGAACCCGTCAGTTCCTGCAAAGCGTGCTGTAGGCGCCAGTACCGCGGCGCGTACTTTAAGTCAGCGGCTTTACAGCGCTGCTGACAACCCAAGCCATAGAAAACATCAGGAAACCGCGCCGCCATACTGAGCTAAAGCAATTCCCGGCGAGGCTTCAGGTCATTGCTCACCGGAATTGTGTCTGGTGCCTTTAGAGGTGTGTCTAGCATTTATAGAGATGTGTCTAGAACTTTTAGAGATGTGTCTAGAACTTTGAGAGGCGTGTCTAGCATTTTTAGAGATGTCTCTAGAACTTTGAGAGGCGTGTCTAAAACTTTGAGAGGCGTGTCTAGAACTTTGAGAGATTTCTCTAAAACTTTTAGAGTCATGTCTAGCGTTTTGAGAGGTGGGTCTAGCGTTTATAGAGATGTGTCTAAAACTTTGAGAGATGTGTCTAAAACTTTTAGAAATGGGTATAAAACTTGTAGAGGCGTGTCTAGCATTTTTAGAGTTGGGTTTAGCGCCTTTAGAGGTGTTTCTAAAACTTGTAGAGGTGGGTCTAGCGCCTTTAGAGATATGTCTAAAACCTAGACGGATGTCTGGCGCTTGTAGAATGGTTTCTATAGGAGAAATGCCCGTCAACGTATATCTGGCGCGGGGACTTGTCAACGAGTTATTCTGCTGCCGGACATCCCCGCGTTACCTGCCTGATTGACGGCGAAGGTGGTTTTGAGCTGAAGGGTAAAACCCTCGGCATTGTGGGCGCTGGGGCTATTGGTTTGCGGGTGGCGGAACTATTCCACGCCCTCGGAACCGCGATTCTGGCTTATGAGCCGCATCCAAAAGCCAAGGTTCCCGCCTATATCACCTTTGCCGCGCTTGACGAAGTACTCGCCCGGTCGGACATTGTTACCCTGCACTGTTTGCTGAACGACGGCACGCGGGGCCTGATTAACCGGGAGCGGATTGGCAGGATGAAGCGCGGCGCTTACCTGATTAACGCGGCTCGCGGTCCGGTGGTGGATTCGGCTGCTCTGGCGGCTGCCCTGAACGACGGCTATCTT
>JAITFA010000009.1 GCA_031281685.1 Treponema sp.
TTGCTCTTGCTGAAATATTCGTTGCCCCATATCCCGTGAAACAACTGCTCAGAGCTGAGTACGTTTCCTTTATTCTCGCACAGTATCCGCAGTATTGAAAATTCAGTAGGCGTGAGGGACAAAGGTTTTTCGTTCAAAAAGCACTTGTGCGTATGTACGTTAATGACAAGGCCGGAGTGGACAATGACGTGTTCGCTCTGCGCCGCCCTGCTGTATTTCTTGTAGCGGCGAAGCTGCGCTTTGACCCGCGCAACCAGCTCCAGCGGACGAAAGGGCTTTGTTATATAATCGTCCGCGCCCATAGTCAGGCCGGTAATTTTATCCACCTCCGTATCTTTCGCGGTCAGCATGATGATTGGGTAGGTGTATTTGTCCCGTATCTTTTGACAGATAGCGAAGCCGCTTGAGCCGGGAAGCATGATGTCCAGTATGGCAAGGTCAAGTCCAATCTTGTCGATACACTCCAGCGCTTCTTTGGCGGTATAGCATTTGAAAACCGTATAATCCTCGTTTTTCAAGTATAGCTCAAGCAAATCGGCAATCTCGCGCTCGTCGTCCACAACCAGTATCTTATCACTCATGGTTATAAAGCTCCTTTGGAGACGCGCCCAGAGACGCGGGGATTCGACAGGCGCGCCGCGTGGGAGCATCTGGGTCAAGCCTAGCGGAACAGTTCCAAAACACCAAGTAGTGACGCTGCATAGCCTATATGCAGGGAGGCGCGGAGACCGGGTCAGGAAGCGGGGTTCCTTGTTGTGTATTTATACCCATGAGGCGAGAGAATATGCAAAGGGGGAAAAAGAAGATAAGGAAAGCTCAGATATGGGGTCTTCTTTCTTGAAGCTGGTTTTGGGTATAGTAAACAAGTTTATTATGGGCTTGTTCGGGTAGTCCGAACAAGTAAACTAACTATCCAGAAGGAACTAAGATGGCAAAGAGAGGAAAAGTCCTTATTGACCGCGAGCGGTGTAAGGGTTGTCTGTTGTGTATTCGCGCCTGTCCGATGAAGGTACTGGCAGCGGATACTGAAACAAATGAAGGTGGCAGTTACCCCAGCAAAGTGGCGTATGCTGAAAAGTGTATTGCCTGCGGGAACTGTTTTGAGGTATGCCCCGATGTCTGTATTGAGGTGTATGAGCTGGAGGAGGGGGAAGCGTGAACGAAAAGGTATTGATGAAGGGGAACGAAGCCATTGCGGAGGCGGCTATCAGGGCAGGCTGCGGGGCTTACTTTGGCTATCCCATCACGCCGCAGAATGAGATCGCGGCGTATATGGCTTTGCACATGCTCGACAAGGGGCGCGTGTTTATTCAGGCCGAAAGCGAAGTCGCGGCGATCAACATGGTGTATGGGGCTTCGGCAGCCGGGGCGCGGGCTATGACGAGTTCGTCAAGCCCGGGTATCAGCCTCAAGCAGGAGGGTATGTCGTACTCGGCGGGCGCGGATATACCGTTGGTGCTGGCGAATGTGGTGCGTGGGGGTCCGGGACTGGGTTCCATTGCCCCGGCGCAGAGTGATTACTTCCAGTCAACCCGGGGCGGAGGCCACGGCGACTATCGCTGTATTGTGCTTGCGCCCAAAAGTGTGCAGGAGTGCGCTGACTTCACCACCCTCGCCTTTGACCTTGCCGACCAATACCGTATGCCGGTCATTGTGCTTGCCGACGGCATGATCGGGCAGATGATGGAAGGCGTGGCGCTGCCGCCGGAGCGCGACCTGTGTTCGCTTCCCAAACGGGACTGGACTGTGGGGAAGATGCATAATCGCGCAAGCAGACACATTACCTCGCTTGCTCTGGTGCCGGAAGAGCTGGAAGCAAAGACACGCGCCCGTTTTCAGCGGTATGAAGACGTTAAGCTGAAGGAAACCGCCTTTGAATACCGGGGAATCACAACAAGCTGTCTACAATGCCGGGGACGCGATGAGCGCGTTGAGCAGGTAGCCGCTGTTGACGCGGCGAATGTAGACATTACGCTGGTTGCCTATGGCACGGCGGCGCGGGTGGCGCAGGGCGCAAAGAAACTGGCAGAACAGGCTGGTTTCCATGTGGCGCTGTTCAGGCCCATCACCCTCTGGCCCTTCCCGTATGAAGCGCTTGCTGGCGTCGCCAAAACCAATAAGCCCTTTTTAACTGTGGAGATGAGCCTCGGTCAGCTTGTGGAAGACGTGAAGCTGGCTGTTCTGGGCAACGCGCCGGTGCATCTGCTGGGACACTCCGGCGGAGTCATTCCCACTGAGGAAGAGGTCTTCGCCAAAGTAAAAGAAATTCTGGAGGCAAAAGCATGAAGCTACTGAAAACATACCCGAAAAGCCTTTACGACGTGCCGACAAAGTATTGCGCGGGCTGTGGACACGGTGTCATACACCGAATCATCACCGAACTGATTGACGAAATGGGCGTACGGGAAAAAGCGATCATTACCAATCCAGTGGGTTGCGCGATCTGGGCTGACCTGTACTTTGACTTTGACTCAGTACAGCCGCCTCACGGACGCACGCCAGCCGCGGCAACCGGCATCAAGCGTGTGCTTCCCGACCATCTCGTGATCTGCTATCAGGGCGACGGCGACATGGCGGCTATCGGCACGGCGGAAATGGTACACGCGGCAAACCGCGGCGAAAAGTTCACAACCATCTTCGTCAACAACGCCATCTACGGCATGACCGGCGGCCAGATGGCGCCGACCACGCTCGTTGGGCAGAAAGCCACCACCGCGCCCCACGGACGCGATCCTGACACAGCCGGCATGGGCTATCCCATCCGCGTCTGTGAACTGCTTGCCACGCTTGAAGGAAGCCGCTACATAGCGCGGGGCGCGGTTAATAACGCGGTAAACGCCCGTAAAACCAAACAGTACATAAAGACGGCGCTTGAGGCGCAGATGAGCGGCAAGGGCTTTACTATGGTTGAGGTCTTGTCCCAATGTCCCACTAACTGGGGCATGGAACCAGTCCACTCAGTCAAATGGCTTGAACAGAACATGGTTCCGGTCTTCCCGCTGGGGGAAATCAAGAACACGCTTGATGGAGAAAACAAATGACGGAAAAATCATTCTTTGCTGGTTTTGGCGGTCAGGGGATCATCTCTCTGGGGCAAATCTGGGTATATTGCGCCATGAACGAGGGCAAGAACGTTACCTTCTTCCCCTTCTATGGCGCGGAGAAGCGCGGCGGTATTGCCCGCGCCAGCGTAGTGGTGTCAGACGAGGAAATCGACAGCCCGCTTGTTACCACGCCCGACTCGTGTCTGGTTATGAACGCTGATTCGTTACCGCTCTGTGAAGGGCTTTTGAAGCAGGGCGGCGTCATGCTCATCAACACGTCACTCGTTAAGGACAAACCCAAACGCAATGACCTCCGCGTACACACGCTGGAGGTTACCGGTGTTGCCGAGCGTATCGGCAACGCCCGATTCGCCAACATGGTTGCCTTAGGCGCGATGGCGCGACTCACTGGCGCGCTGTCGTTAAGCGACATTGAGCCGATTCTGAAAAAGTTTTTCCACACTGACAAGCACAAGTTTGTGCCTATGAACGTTCAGGCAATGAAAGCCGGCTACGACGCGGTGTCGTAGTAGTAACACGCGAAAGCCGGGCGAGGCTTATCATTACTTCCCCGGCAAACGCAGGCGCACTCTAATCGATAGGTGTCAGAGGCGTTGGGCGGTGTCAGAGACCTTCGGTGTCAGATGCCAACGGGCGGTCTGCTTATCGAGTAGTTCCAATCGCCGTGGTCAATTAGTTTTAGTTAATATGACTGAATAGGTATCAAAAGCGCTGTAAATCCCCTAACGTTAGGACTGTGATCAGGCTTAGATCGGGAGCGCGATCAGGCGTGGAGCGGGAGACCGAGTTATCTAAGGCGATGTGGCGGCAAGAGATAGCTTAGTATACAGGCTCGTACCTGCGCAGCGCGGGGAAGGCGGGCTTACGTCCGAAATGTCTGTAGACATGATAGCGCCAACATAAAAGGAAACTATCATGGACAGTCCGGTAACGGAAGGAAGCGGAAACCTTGTAGAGCAAGTTGAACAATCAGTCCAAACTACAAGCCTCTGCTTTTCGGCATGGGTTACTGACAAAGATACAACGCCTCATCAAGCATATTCCGCATCAGCGCCTGATAAGTATCGCGGTGACGAATGAGGCGATCCTGACCGCTGAGGTCGATGAGGACTTCGGCGGGGCGGAGCCGCAGGTTGTAGTTGGACGCCATGCTGTAGCCATAAGCGCCGGTATTCGCTATGCAGACCAGATCGCCCGGCGCAGGCAGGGGCAGTTCGCGGTCTCGCGCCAGAACGTCGCCGCTTTCGCAGATGTTGCCAGTAATCGTAAGCCTGCGCCTTTCGGTACTGGCCGTAAAAAACCGAATCTCATGCCAAGAGTCGTAGAGAACCGGACGCATCAGCGTGTTAAAGCCGATGTCCGTTCCAACGTAGGTTTCGCCGTAGTTTTCCTTTACGCTATGAACCGTACCCAGCAGCGTTCCTGATTCCGCGCAGATATAGCGTCCCGGCTCAACCATGATGGTGATTTCGCGCCCATACTTTGAGATAAAATCCTGTATCACGCGGGTAAGCTTCTGTCCAAGTTCCTCTAGATCAAGTCGCGCCTCGCCGTGGTAGGGAACGCCAAAGCCGCCGCCCATATCAAGAAACGCGAGTTCAGGAAAGCCAGCCGCGATCTCAAACAGAGTGGCGGCGGCTTGGAGGTACTCGTTACTTTGCAGAAAGAGCGAGCCGATGTGCTGATTGATGCCAGCTATGCTTAAACCGTAGCGTGCGGCGAGTTCCTGAACACGGCGCACATCCTTTGTTTCTATGCCGAACTTACTCTTGCCGCCGGTTACCACCTTGTCGCTATGTCCCGCGCCCACACCCGGATTCAGCCGGAACGCCACGCGGCGCGGGAGTCTGGCTTTACCGTACTGTTCAAGCTGGGAAAGTGAATCAAGGCTCGTCATAATGCCTCGCTCGGCGGCAAAACGTAGCTCCTCGATTGACACATTGTTAGGTATGAAAAAGATTTCGTCTGGCTGAAAGCCAGCCGCTGTTTCAGCCAGAATCTCTCCGGGCGACATGGCGTCAACGCGAAGACCTTCGCTACGGATGATTTTCAGCAGCTCGATGTTTGTGTTTGCCTTTGCCGAATAGTTGGCGGCGAAAAACGGCAGAGACACGAGGCCGCTGATTTCCCGGCAGCGTTCACGAACAAGCGTTTCGTCATACACATAGAGGGGCGAACCGTACTTTGAGACCAATGCGTATGACTGTTCAGGCGTAAGGCGTTCCGGCATAGCGTTTGGCTTACCTTGCGCGAGCGGCGCGGAGTACGGCGTCGGTTTTGCGCTTCACGAGGGAGAGCGCCTCCGGGTTCTGGCTAACTGCCGCGATGCAAACCTCTTCGCTCTGCTTGTTGGCGAACTGAAGCGCGAGGCCGTTTTGACCTACCGCAGCGAGACAGATGTCCGAGTTTTGCTTTTTCACGAATTGCAGAGCCAAGCCGTTTTGCCGCACAGCCTCAAGACAGAACTCAGGGCGCTGTTTCTGAACGAACTCCAGCGCCATACCGTTCTGTTTAAGCGCCTCAAGACACAGGCTCGGCTTTTGTTTCTGAATGAACTGGAGCGCCATACCGTTCTGCTTAACCGCCTCAAGGCATATATCGGGGCGCTGTTTCTGAACGAACTGGAGCGCGAGACCGTTCTGCTTAACCGCCTGAAGACACAGATCAGCCGACTGCTTCTCGGCGTATTGCAGGGCCATGCCGTTTTCTAAAACTGCCAGCAGATAGAATTCCCGCGTCTTCCGCGTTAAATGGCGCAAGGCAAGGCCGTTCTGTTTAAGCGCCGCACGGATGATATTGGGACTGAATTTCTTCACGAATTGCAGGGCGTCGCCTTCCTGCGTAACAGCGGCGAGATTGATATCCGGCGTCTGCTTCTTCACGAACTCCAGCGACATGCCATTCTGCTTAACAGCAGCGAGACAAATCTCCGGCGTCTGTTTTTTTACGAACTCAAGGGCGTTCCCATTCTGTTGAACTGCGGCAAGCGCCAGTTCCGGCATCCGCTTCTGAATGTTTTTCAGTTGTTCCAGAACCAAGCCGTTTTGCCGCACTGCGGTAAGCCGTAGTTCAGGCGTCCGTAGAGAGAGCGGCACATACTCCAGCGCCTTTCCGTTTTGCTTAACAGCAGCGAGACAAATCTCCGCTGAGAGCGCATCTTCGTCAATAAAACGTATAGCCAGACCGTTTTGCTTGACTGCCGCCAGACAGATATTCGGCTCTTGGTCATCAACAAACTCGATAGCCTCGCCGTTTTGTCTCACAGCGGCAAGGCAGAGTTCCTCAGTTTGTTTCCGCACTCGCTCAAGCGCGAGGCCGTCCTGCTTTACCGCTTCCAAATCGGCCAAATACATAGCATCTTTATCCATAAATTGAAGGTCCTCCTGATTTAATTTTTGGTATAATACCACAGCGCTAAAAAAAATAAGATACCTTGACGTGTTTTTTAGCAATAAATAGTGCCATAGGCAAGCCCCTGACCGCCTCTTACCTTTCTGCGTTTCCTCCCTTATATTAGAGCTATGACTTCTTCTGTCATGCAAACTGCGCCGCTGTCGCCGTATCACTTGGGTAAGGCGCGAGAACAGTACACACTGTTCAATGTGTTTAATGCGCTGTCGTGGGCATTCCTTATCGGGAATGTGATTACGCTTTTCGCCATGCGTCTTGATTTTTCAGCTACTGAGCTGGGCATACTCAACGCGCTTATGTATGTGGCGTTTTTCTTCCTGCCCCTTGGCAAGGTGCTAACTAAACGTTTTTCCATCATTCGTATCTTCAGTGTAGCCTGGATTGGCCGGGCTATTGGCATGATTCCCCTGCTCTTTATCCCCATATTGTTTGACGCGGGCTATCACAGCTTGGTTAAGTACCTTTTGCTGTTCGGGGTGCTGCTGTTTCACGCGGCGCGGGGCATTGGCATGGTTGGTAACAATCCGGTGTTGAGCGCTATGGCGACCGGGCCGGATCGGGGAAGCTACATGACCCAGATTCAGGCGGTTAACAGCGCTGTGGGCATGTTTTGCGGCTTTGCCATTGCGCTGGCGCTTGGCGACGAACCTTCGCCCTGGGTCTATGCCGTACTGATGGCGATTGGCATTGGAACCGGTATAGCGAGCGGGATAATGATGCGGGGTTTGCCTGAACCGCCGTCTGAATCACCTGGCAAAGGCGTTGACTTGCTGACGCTGATGAAAAACGCGCTGGTCGATGCCTCCATGCGTTACTTCATCGTGATTCTGTTCATTGTGGCGCTGGTGTCGGGTGTGTCCCGCGCCTTCATCATCGTATATAGCAAAGACCCGTTGGTGTTCCAGCAAGGCGCGGGCATGGTGTCGCTCTATTCGGTATTTGGCGGGCTGGGTGTCTTGGTGATCCAACTGCTGATAAAGTTCCTCATTGACCGCATCGGGGCGAAGCCTATCTTTATCGTGTGTTCGATTATTGGCTTGGTGGGTATGTTGCTGGTCGTGTTTATTCCGGTTGGATTGACCTTGGGCGCGGAGAATCCGGGGGTGAAAGTGGTGCTTCTGCTTTCTTTCCTTTTCTTTATCCTGAATTTTGGTTTTTTGGGCGCGGAAGGCATTGCTCAGACCTATTTTCTGAATCTTGTGCCAGCGGAAATGATGCTTGATATGGGTATTCTGTACTTTTTCATCTTCGGTGTTGCCGGCGTGCTTGGTTCTTTCCTTGCGGGCGTATTTTTGGATGTGCTTGTTGTGCTTGGTTTCAGCAAGTTCATCGCGTTCAAGGCTCTATACATCATCCTGATCGCGCTGACAATAGTGGTGGTATTTCTGCAACGCAAACTTGTATCGCTTGGAGCTTTGCCGTTCAGAAACGCGATTGAGGTGATCTTCTCGTTTCGGGACCTGCGAGCGATTTCGCTTTTGGACCGTCTGCATAAAACAAAGGATAGTGAGGAAGAGGAAGAGATACTGGAGGCATTGCGCGATACGCCATCATCGCTTGCCATCAAGGAACTACTGGAACGGGCAAAGTCTCCCCGTCTGGCGATACGGCTGGAAGCATTGCTGGCAATAGAGGCGCTGGAAACGCTCAACGAGGACGCGGAACAGGCGCTCATAGCCGATATTGTGAACCACCCCTATACCACAGCGTATCTTGCGGCCCGCATACTGGGAACCCATCATGTGGTCTCAGCCATACCATTGTTACGGCAAAAGGCGTTTGCCGATGACTATATGCTGGCTGGAGAGGCGATAGTGGCGCTTGCCAAGCTCGGGGACATGGATTTCCGTCCTGAAATTGAGCGTCTCATTACCAATACGAAGAATCCGCGTCTGGAACTGATGTGCGTGGCTGCTTTTGGCATATACGCTTCGCCTGATTCGCTGTCAATACTGGTAGACCTTCTGCGTGGCACGGACCCACCTCCCTATTTGCGCGACGAGGTAGTCTTGGCAATGGCGAGTATTTTTAACATTGAGAACCAGTTTTACCCACTTCTAATACGCTTTCTTGATAATGAGAGCCTAGCCCCAATGCTGGTGTTAGATGAAGCTGAGTCAGCTCATTGCTTTTATCGTAGTACCCACAACTTTTGGTTCCAGAAACGTCGGCCTGAGCTTGCCCAATGTGGCGCGGCGGCAAAGGAGTTGCAGAGTGCGGTATCGGCGTGGATACAGACCGGCGATGGCGCGCCTCTGTCCCGCTGGATACTAGAACTGCCCGGCAATCTCACCGAACCCATAGTCCAGTGCTTCATGGCGGAGATCGTGCTTGATACTGAGCTTGCCTCCTTTGAGCGTATCCGCCTCCTTATCGCCCATTGGTCGGCTCATATTCTACGAGTCTGGATTACACAGCTCAAAACTCAGCGCATAAAGGAAGCGGCATCGGAACATTAGTCGCGAACCTAATATAACATTTTGATAATTTTAATCTATTCATTAATGATTATTTTTAAGAGAGGGTGTAGAGAGAAGAAAGAGCCTGGCGACGACCTACTTTCCCGCACAGAGGGTGCAGTATCATTGGCGTAAGAGGGCTTGACTTCCGTGTTCGGCAAGGGAACGGGTATAACACCTCCACTATGATCAC
>JAITFA010000090.1 GCA_031281685.1 Treponema sp.
TCAGACGTTGGTGTCAGGCGTCAGCGCCAGAGACGTAAGTGTCAGACATTGGTGCCAGAGATGTGAGTGCCAGAGACGTTGGTGTCAGGCGTCAGCGCCAGAGATGTAAGTGTCAGACATGGGTGCCAGAGACATGGATGTCAGACGTGAGTATCAGACGTTGGTGCCAGACGTTAGCGCCAGAGACGTTGGTGCCAGAGACGTGAGTATCAGACATGGGTGTCAGGCATTGGTGCCAGAGATGTGAGTGCCAGAAAGACGCTGGTGCCAGAGATGTTGGTGTCCCGTGTGAAACATGGGAAGATTTCACACTCTTTGTTATCAATGATGAAGATGACAGGTATGTGTTAAATCGCTATAAAACCCACTTCCAATTTTTCCGAAATAAACATAGTGAGCCTATCAAGGAGTTTTTTTCATGAATAACACGCAAGGGTCTTATCGTGTACTGATCGCGAGTTGCTTGCTGGCAAGCATCGCGGTGGTTTTTATTTCCGTGTTTGCATTTCGGAGCGCCACATCCACATCCGTATGGGCGTTACCTACATTGGGCGGCGTGAGCCTCTTATTCGCTGGCGCGCTTGGTTACGCGCTGTGGAAAGCCGGGAGTCCTCTAGGGGAAGATTTTGAACAGCTTGAAGCCAAGCCAGACGCGAAAGAGGCTGCGCTCAGGCAACTTGGCGCATTCCCTTTACGCGCCCTCGTACTCTATGCGGTGGTACTGGTGGTGTACATCGTGGCTATCGTGCCAATTATGGGGACACTGGGGTTGCGGAACGAGCAGAGATTTCCGCTTGCCCTGTTTCAGCTCGCTTTCGGGCTTTTGTTTGGCTGTTGTCTGTATATTAACTCGGATCAGGGGGGGGCAAACTTTCTACTTTCGCAGTCCATTGTTTCTTATCCCCGCTCAGTCAGGGAAGAACGGCAGTACCGTAAACTCTTCATCATACCGATCGCGGTCGCCTTGATGCTGCTGATACTGGGCGCCGCCTCTGTGAGCCTCCTGCTTGATGCCCAGGCGCATACCCCCGCGCTTCTTAGCAGGATGGTTATCACCCTTGTGATCGGCGCTTTGCTGTTTCTCACAATTCTTGTCATTCTCATGATCAGCTCCGCAAAGATCTCCCAGCATATCTATAACTCAATCATTGAGCAGACCAAGGCTATTGCCTTTGGAGACCGAGACCTGCGTAGGCGTATCTTCATAAGCTCGGTTGATGAACTGAGTTCCATCGGGGGCATGATCAATGAATTCTGCGAAGGGCTTGCGATCAGCATTGGCGAAGTCAAACGCATCCAGAAGGAATTCATGACGCTGGGTAAAGAGCTGCGGAACAGCGCCCAATCAAGCGCCGGCGCGATAGCGCGAATTTCCACCAGCATAAACAAGGTGAAGGAAAAGGCGTCTGTCGAAGCAAACGGCGTTATTGAATCGTCAAGCCTGATTGAAGAAGTGGCCAAAAACGTCAACAGTATGGAAAACTTAGTAAGCAATCAGGCAAAAAGCGTTGAAAGCGCGTCCGCGTCTGTGGAAGAAATCGTCAGTAACATCACATCGGTGAGCAATTCCATCAATATCATGGCGGAGCAGTTCGCTGAACTTATCACCCTTTCCCGTCAGGGCGAACACGCCCAGATTGAATCCATGCAGAAGATCGAACTCATAGCCACGCGCTCTGAATCGCTCCTTGAGGCAAACAAGGTGATCGCCACTATTGCCAGTCAGACCAATCTGCTTGCCATGAATGCCGCGATTGAGGCGGCACACGCAGGCGCGTCCGGTCAAGGCTTTGCCGTGGTTGCGGACGAGATACGCAAGCTGGCCGAGACTGCCGCCGCCCAGTCCAAGAACATCAGGACTGAGATCAGTCTGGTTCAGCAGGCAATCGGCGAGGTAGTAAGCACAGCCAAGGCGTCCCAGACCGTGTTTTCCCAAGTGTCCGGGCGCATTGAGAAAACCGATCACGTTGTGATTGAGGTTAAAGAAGCGATGAATCAGCAGAAAATCGGTTCGACCCAGATTCTAGACACCTTTAAGGTAGTGAATGAGGTTACGTTCAACGTGCGAAAAAGTACAAAGGAGATGAACGCCAGTGCTACCGCTGTTCAGAAAGAAATGAAAGAACTGCGCGATGCCTCCAGAGAGATTCAGACGCACATTGAGCAAATCGCTGGCGGTTTCAACGAAGTCGAAGCCAGCGCGAGTTTGGTCTCCGCCGCCGCTGAGAAAACCGTGAAAAACATCCATGATATGGAAGCCGCCACAGACCAGTTCAAGACCTGATACCCGATAAGCATTGATCTATTGAAGGAAGTGATTATATAATCAATCCAGTCTTTCATGATGGGGGAAGTTTTTATGAGACTCAAAAGGTTGAGATACACGTTAGTTGTGGGAGCTTGCGCTGTTTTTCTGTTTTCAGGGTGCGCGACAACTCAGGTTAAGGACTTAGAGCAGAAAATAAGCGAACTGGAAGCGGAACTGGCCAAACAAGACCAGATGAATCAAAAGATAAGCGAACTGGAAGCGGAACTAGCCAATGAAAGGGCTAAACACGATCAGGAGCCTACTCAGTCCAACGGAAGCAGCGTAAGGCAGGGTTCTGTTCAAACCAATGGGGTAAATGTCCGTGAGGAGAGCGTCGCTTCTCTACAGGCGGAACTTGCCCGGGTAAAATTCTTGAACGAGATTTTGCTTGAGGCAAGCGGGACTAGCGCGCTGACGATCAAGCCGGACGAGGCTCCGCTTACTGTTGGTACGGGGCGAATTCGCGTAACCCGCGCCGTGAACAACAGTAGCTTTCTGGGTTTTCTCTCAGCGGCGAACCTGCCTGATGATCGAGGCAGAGCCTCAGCCAGCTCTGCTCAGGCTGTGGGTGTTTCTTGGCTTGACGCCGTGCGATACTGCAACTGGCTCAGCGCCCAATGGCAGTATGATGCCTACTATTTCATCAATGGAACTGAGGTACAGCTCAATCAGAGCGGCAGAAGAAATGGTTATCGTCTGCCTTCGCAGGCTGAGCTTGACGCGAGTGTGCGGAATGGCTTCCTGAGTATAGACGCTGTTTCGCGGATAGGGCTTTTGAGTTCGGAACCGAACAGAGCGTATCGTTATGATCGGACGAGGAACAGTCTCGTTCCCCTTGACGCTTCGCTTCCCGTTAATAGTATAGGATTTATGGTAGTAAGAAATGAAAACTAACAAACGCTTTCTTTCGGGAACTTTATTCCTGTTTATTATGTTGCTTGTCGCTGGTCATGTTTTCGCTCAGACCTCTGTTGATAATATCACGGAAAATTTGACAGGTAACTTCATTCTGTATGAGCGTTATCTGCCGAACACCCTGCTCAATCAGTTACGCGCTATCCGCAACCGGATCATAAGCAGGCCGGATGAGGCAGCAACGGTCATTGATGCTATGCGAGACATCATCACTGAGTGCGATGATACGGCGTATCAGAATGTGCTGGCGAAGCTCTCTGAGATGGGCAAGAAAGACGAGCGGCTCAGTTCGTACCAAAGCAGGTACGAGGTGCAGGAACTGCACCAGCGTTTTTTAACGCTCAATCAAAAGGCGCAAATTTCGCTTGATGAGATACGAAACGATATTAACGCCATTGACTCGCTCTATGATGCGCTTGATCAGCAGTATGCCGATCTGGTGGTACTGAGCGGTGTCGCTGAAAGTACCTATGTGGTTCGTACCGGGGATTCTCTGCGGGGAATCGCGGATCGGCTCTACGGCACTGCGTCGCGGTGGCGCGACATCTATGCCCTGAATCAGGACCTAATCCAGAATCCTGACTTCATTCTTCCTAATATGGTATTGCGGCTCCCTGTTTCCGAGAGTCAGCAATCGTCTGCTGTTTTGTCTGACCTGTCCAGCGGACAGAGTCTGGTGGCAGCGACGCAGGTTGCGCCGAATTCCAACAGCTACTATGTCAAAGCCAGTGGGAATGACGCCAACAACGGGCTTACCGAAGACACTGCCTTCAAAACCCTGTCGCAAGCTGTTCAGGCAGCCTCAAGCGGCTCGATCAAGACGATCACGGTCGTTGGGCGGCTCGAAATAAACAACGAGCGGGACATTATCAAGGACACAGGCGCGGCTGAGATAATCATAACCGGAAGCGCGACAGAGCCTGCCATACTAACGCCTTGGGACTTGTTCTGTAGCGTTACGGTTCAGGGGAATTCAAATATCCGCTTTGAGCAGATCACGATCCGTAACTTTGATAATGGCGGACTCGTGGTACAGGATGCTACGGTTACGCTTGGCGCGGGCGTGCGGATTACCGCGAACAATAGCTATGGCGGCGGTGGTCTGCGGATCAATAACGGCAAAGTTATCATGCAGAATGGCGCGGAAATCGTGAATAACGAGTATTCCGAGGTTTATGAAAACATGGGCGGCTATGGCGCGGGCGTGGAATTAGACGGCGGTTCCCTTACCATGATGGAAGGGAGCAGGATCGCCGGTAATATCGCCCACGGGGTTGGCGGCGGCGTTTATATGTCGGCAGGCTCCTTTGTTATGAGAGGGGGCAGTATCTCCGGCAATCAAAGCAAACGCGCACGGGGTGGCGGCGTCTATGTCGCGGGTGGTTCCTTTGAGATAAGCGGGGGAGACATCTCCGGTAATATCGGGGACTCCGGCGATGCGGTGTATGTTGCTCAGGCTGGCTCTTTCAGTAATCGCGGTGGTACGATTGCTACAGCCGTTGTACACGAGAGAGCGTTCAACCCAATCGTTCCCCCATCCGCGAGCTTGGCTGTGTATGACTCTCATACGATTCAATCTGGCGAGTACCTGCGGATGATTGCCGCACGTGTCTATGGCGATGAAACACGATGGCCAGAGATCTATAGAGCGAATCGGGACAATATCTCGAATCCTGACTTCATTCTCCCCAATAGTGTGTTACAGATTCCGCGTCCTGAAGTATCTGAACCCATTGCTTCAATGCTGGGGATAACGCAAGGCGCAAGTGTTGCGTCTCAGTCTCCGATTCTCGCTGACGTTACCACCTACTATGTAAGGGCCAGCGGGAATGATACGAACAACGGGCTGAGTGAGACCGAGTCTTTCAAGACACTAGCGCGGGCGCTTAACGCGGCGTCGAGTTCTTCAGTAAAGAAGGTTACGGTCATCGGCACACTCGAAATGACCGATATTGACATACTCACGATTCAGGACACTGGCGCAGGTGAAATAATCATAAGCGGTAAGCCAAACGCAGGAGAGTCCGCGATCCTGCGGCGGAGGGCTGATTCCCAATGGTGGAAAACTCTTACGATTAGCGGAAATTCGAATATACGCTTTGAGTACATCACGATTTCAGGTGGAGCTTATGGCGGGCTTGTGATTCAGGATGCTGCGGTTACGCTTGGACATGGGGCGCGAGTGAGGGACAATACCAGCGCCTATGGAGGCGGTGGCGGCGTATACATAGCGAATGGCAAATTCACCATGCTTGAGGGGTCGGAAATCTCGAATAACGCCAGTATGCTTAGCGAGTCTGATGAGCGTGTGGGGTATGGCGGTGGCGTGGTACTGGAGAGCGGCAGTTTTACAATGATGGGTGGAACTATCACGGGTAATACAGCCGAGACTGCTGGCGGCGGCGTGTATGTAGAGGGTGGCTCCTTTGTAGTGGTTAATGGCCGAATCACTGGTAACTCAAGCAGATTCGCCGGTGGCGCTGTCTATGTGGCGGGCGGCTCATTTGTAATGACTGGAGCCGGTGTTGTAGCTAATAACATTGCTCAATATGGCGCTGGTGTGTATGTGGAGGACGGTACATCGGTCATGATCAATGGTTCTATATCCGGTAATACCGGCGATTATGGCGATGCGGTGTATGTTAGCTTAAAAGGTTCCTTTAAGCAGCTTGGCGGTTCCATTGAAGGCGCACAGGAAAACATGAGTATTGTTGACGCGGCGGACGCCGTGGTAACAGCCGGTTCTGGCGGGTCAAGCTACTACGTGTCCGCCAGAGGCAATGACGCTAATGAAGGAACGCGGGAAAACTCGGCGCTTAGGACATTAACAAAGGCGCTTGAGCTGGCAAAGCAAAGCAATGTGAAAGTTATTACAGTCATTGGGGCGCTGGAAGGAACAACGCGGATTGAGAATATGGGCGAGCGTGAGATACTCATCACAGGAAAAGCCCAGGCGTCAGAGGTGGAGAAGGCTGTGTTTAAGGGTTCAGCCTCGGAACCGGCATTCGATATTTCCGGCCAGTCAAAGGTACGGGTTGAGCATATCTCGGTTTCCGTTGGCACAGGGGGCGCATTCAGAATACGAGACAGGGAGGCGAGTCTTACCCTGGGAACCAAAACGCGGATTCTCGGCACACCTGATACGGTTACGGTTGGCGTAGCGCTTGAAAACGACGCTACTCTGCTTATGTGCGACGACGCCAGCATTTCAAACATCAATGCCTCAAGCAGCGCGGTGTATGTTGCAAAGGGAACCTTCACCATGACTGATAACGCGCTTATTGCGAGGAATTCGGCGCAAGCCAATGGCGGCGGCGTCCACATCAGGGACGGCGTGTTTACCATGCAGGGGAGCGCCAAGATAACTGGTAACAAGTCAGATGCCAATGGCGGCGGTGTCTGTATCGATCAAGGTTCATTCAGTATGCAGGAAAACGCGCTTATTTCGGATAACACGGCGCTTGGTTACGGTGGCGGGGTCTTTATGAATCAGGTGAGTCAGGAGACTCCCTCGTTTACCATGCGGGACATGGCGTTGATTTCAGGCAATACTGCCGCAAACTTTGGCGGCGGAGTATATATCATTGGTGAAATGAGCTTATTGGGAAACACGCGCATTTCGGATAACACCGCGCTCTCTGGCGGCGGTGTGGCTATCTCTGCTAACAGCTCGCTCTCGTTGCGGGAGAACGCGAAGATTACCGCAAACCGGGCAAGCGGCGCTAATAGTTTTGGTGGTGGGATACTGGGTCTGAATAAGAGTCGGATAAGCCTGAGCGGTAACGCGCTTCTGTCGGGAAATATAGCGGACTATGGAGGCGGCGCGGCAACCTATGGCACGATTGTTGGCGAAACGAATATAGCGATTACCGCTAATCGGGCGCTCAAAGGTGGCGGTGGTGTGGTCTTTCTTTTCAAAAACGCTGGTGAGCTTCAAGAAGAAGACACAGCCCAGATCAAGGTTCTGGTTGAAAAGGTACATGGCAATATCGCTCCTGGTGATTCCAAAGAAGCGGATATTGCTTTGAGACAGCTTTAGCGAAAACCAGTATGGCGGAGCGCGAGACTTGCGTTCCGCCGTATTGCTTTTGGTCCCAGCCATGACAGACCGAGCGTCGTACCCTTAAAACGGGCTTTAATTGCCTCGTCGCTCATGGAAAGCAGTTCCCTCGCATCAAGGTAGGCGGGTAACACACCGAGTTCAGACGAAACGCCTTGGATAGGACGCTGGTTGTGTATACAGGCGTCCTGACAGAGTGTACAGCCATAGAGTCGTTGTCCCCAGACCCGCGCCACATTGGGCGGAACTGTTTCCTCGTTACCGGAAGCGTACCACTGGATACAGCGAGCGCGGTCGAGCGTGCCGTCCCCACGTAAAGCGCCGGTGGGGCATGCGGCCATACAGGGCGGGCGCTTCGGGTCGCAGGCAGCGCAGCGCGGAAAGTCGTTGGCGAGTGCCTTATCCGCATGGGTATTGCCTTCAGGCGCGTAGGGCAAGGTCATGGCGGCGATAATGCAGAGGGAGCCAGCCTCATCGGTGATGAGTAGGCCGTTCCGTCCCAGAGACCCCAAGCCGGCTGCAATGGCGAGTGGTCTTTCCGGTATCCGCGAGTTGCAGAATATCCTAAAATTGGACCTGATCCCGCCAAACCGCGTCCTGAGCTGTTTAGCGAGTTCTTGCAGGCGTTTCACTGCCTCCCGATAGTAGTTCCGCCTCGCAAATGGCGCGATAAGCGCCGCGTATTCTGGAATAGACGGGGGTTCTTTTTGCTGGTTGCCGTAGGAAAGCGCGGTAAGCAGCAGAGCCGGGGAACCCAGCCCATCGAATGTCGGATCAAAAGGCGCGTATATCCGCGCCCGCGTAAAACCCGCGCCCCTGACAAGGATGCTAGTATATATTTCATAGTCTTCTAAAATTGACATTTCTAGAGCGTACCATTATTCTATCTTCGGAGCATGTATGGCAATAGTTTTATTTGAAAAGATAGCGTCTCTATTTGGTAAACCTCAGGATCCTGAAGCAGAGAAGCGAAAGTTTCTGAAATTCATACGGAAAGACATTATGCAGAGTGAATACCATAAATTCTTCAAAATGCAAAACGAAGAACTGGGACCACTCATGGGGAAATTTTTTTTCGACTTGTATAAGCCCATGGTTCCACTACAGATTCTTATGCAGAATGTGGCTAAATCAGCGCGGATGAAACAGATCATCATCGAATACCACATGGATAAAGAGCTTACCGCGCTTCAGGAGCGGCTTAGTTCAGCCTCAATTGAGGAGCGATCCAAAACCGTTAACCACAAAGAACTGTCGGCTCAGGTACAGAACGATCTTGGGCGTTTTTCCCAGATGTTCTCCAACAACTGTACTGTCCCCATTGACCGTGTTTATAACCTCCTGCTCACCCTCGCCGCTTTTGCTACGTTTGATTTCTTTTATATTTTGAAGCATTTTGACAAAAACTTCACTGTGCAGGCTCCAAACTATCAGCCCAAATTCGAGCATGTCAAAGCCGATGTCCTGATTGAGGCGCTCAAGGATTTTCTGGAAGTCGCCTACCCGATTGATCAGAGTGAGGGTTGGCCTATGTTGTTCAAGATATTGAAAGCTTCCAGAAATGAAGTTGACATAATCGATCCTAGCCAGTGGAACAAACTTTTGGCTCTGCTTCATGAGGTACAGCACTCAGGCATCTTACTCCTCATCATTCGCTTTGTTGAAAAAAATCCAGTATGGCAGTCGAAGCCGAATTTTCCAGACGAACATATCGCCAAGACTTACCTTCAGACGGTACAAGCCGAGGCCGAAGAATGTATCGACAGGGTTATCAACTCGAAACGGAATGCCAAGATTGATGAACTGGCACGCGCCGTGTTCGGAACTTTGCCCGGTGAGCGTATGAAGTATTATAATGATCGTTATAGTGAAATTTACGAAAAGAAAAATATGGGGTCCTTCCTCTATACCAAAGAGCTAAACTACTTAAAAGTCTTCCTGATTGACTATTACAAAAAAGAGGTACGAGAACTCTGTGATCTCTTCCTCATTCGGGGTCAATGGACCACGCAGAGTCTAGCAAAGCCCTTGTCTGATGCGTTCCATACGATCATGACCATAAGCGAGAAGCTCATTTTGTTTGATGAGGATCTGGCCGATGATAGGGAAACTTCTTCACGTATGAAGGGTTATTTGCTCAGGGCTGATCGTGACAAGGGACAGGCCCACTCCCTGAAGATACTTCTCAACACGGTGAACGAAGCTGCCCGTAAACTGAGCGTGGCGGCGGCAAAGGAACTGATCACGCTTGGAATCCAGTTAAAGAACTTATATAATGACTATGAGAAAACCCCGCACGAGTACATCATCAACTGGAAAGAAATCGAAAGCGCCTCGGAAACACCTATTAGCCAGCGTATCGGCGCGGTCCATAAGCGGATCTACAACTTTGTTCGTATGCTAAAACTATTTATCGATTCCGCTGAATAATAGCTCGCTAGGATAGTCGTGCGGGACCTCTGCTGCCTCAAAGCGAACACCTAGCCGAAAACCATAATAGGCGCACCGGAACGGAGAACAGGTGAGGATTCGGTATAAATGCCACGGGAGAAGCAGCGAGTGGTCGAGCTAAACAGGAAAACGGCCGTTCGGTTTTTGGGGAAGCAAGAAGAGACGATACGCATAGTCGGGGTTTGAAGAGCGCATTTTATACGATCGTGAGTCTTGACAAGCACTTGCATATTTTTTTTCGTATCTGGTATACTATGCTTATGTATTTAGAACTGGTATGTAAGAAGACAGATCGCGCCCCGGCACCCGGCACCCGGCACCCGGCACCCGGCACCCGGCACCCATTATAATGTATTAAGAAAATGGTTTGTCAAGTACCTAACGCCGGATGTTCTTCCGGCTTATAACAACAAAAAATCCTCTTCTCATCCTTCCCCAAAACTAAGAAAAATTACGCCAAACGTAACCCCAAACAACTCAAACGGGAGTCCGAATAAATCATTCGGGAACCCAAACAACCTATTCGGAAGCTTGGATAATGTATTCGGGAACCTGAATAAGTCAAACGTAACCCCAAACAACTCAAACAGGCTTCCGAATAAATCATTCAGGTTCCCGAATACGTCAAACGGGAGTCCGAACAACTCAAACGGGCTTCCGAACAACGTATTCGGGAACCCCTTTACAGTCAAACCGGGGCAGATTAGCCCCAAAATATATTTTAAGGAGGCCTAATATGGCACTACCAAAAGATTGGCTTCCGGGAACCCGGAACGCCATTATCGCTATGGTAAAGGCATGGTTAACCATGTTTCTTACCAAGCTCCAGCTTTGGGGTATTCCGAGTGAAGTCTCGGAGAACCTTTCCGCCTTGGCATCGAAAGCTGACGACGCCCTGACGACGGCGAAGAACGAGTTCACTCGCACACCCGTAGCCACGGCTCAGTGTAAGGAGGCTTTTGACGCCCTGACCGACGCGATGCGGGACGTGAAGCGGCGGTACTTCCTGAGTCCGCCCCTCATTGATTCGGACTATGTGGCTCTGGGACTCAAGCCCCCGGACACTACCCACACGGCAAGCAGGGTACCCACAGCCCAGGTACAGGTGGAGACCTTCTTGGTAGGCCGGCACGAGTTGGGGGTGCGGTTCATCTATGTTACCGGCAGCCCCGACGACCCGGAGAACAAGGGCTACCGGATATGGTATTCAGTGCTTGCCCAGGGAGAAACGCCGCCAGCCAGCCCTGAGGACCTGCGGAAGTCTTTCTTCACCCAACGGAAGAAGGACGTGATTCAATTCGACTTTGAGGACTCAGGCAAGATAGCCTACTTCGCGGTGCAGGTGGAGAACAGCAGCGGGAAGCAGGGACCTTGGGGACCAATAGTTTCGGCCCTGATCCCATGAGAAAGGTGGATACAGGAAAAAGGAGGCGTATGGAACAAGGATAGGGGGACGGATGGGACGCCCCATGAACGGCGTACAACGCGGCAGATGTTCTGTGAGGAGCCGCCGCAAAAAAGATGCGAGTGTTATTCAGAGGGTGTTTTGGAACAACCTCGCTTAACCAAAGTTTTTACTAACATGAAGGAGTAAAGAATGTTTCAGAAAGCTTTTTGGACAAAGGCTGTTTTTTTGGCGCTGCTGGCAGGTATTTCAGCAGCAGGGGCCTATGCGCAGATCACCGTCAGCGGCGGATTCGCTTTGTCAAATATGGAAGCGAAGGGTACTAGTAGTTATGGGGCGGGCCAGAGCATAGAGGGTGATATAGGTATTGGGGGGAATATATACCTTGACTATTTACTCCCTATTAACATTCCACTGTCTATTGGAGGCG
>JAITFA010000015.1 GCA_031281685.1 Treponema sp.
CTCGCGTTTCCATAGCCCATAGCTTCCAGTCTTCGATCATACCCGCCGTGAGCGCGGCTATCGGCAGCCCACGGAAGCCGGGATATGTCTTGACGTGGGTCTCGATGTCGTGCCGGTTAGCCTTGACGTATGCCCGCGACAGCGCCCTCACCGTCTACCTTAGCCTTCTTGCGGACATAGGCGCTGTCGTCGCGCCAGAAGTCAAGCAGGTACTTTACAAGCCCCATATCCGCCTGCTTGCTGGTATGTACCGGCGCGATTCCGACCTTTGTCGCAACTACTTCGGCGCTTGTTGCCGGAGTCGGCGATAACTGGCGTTTGAGATATTCAATGAGTAGTGTCGCCCCTGTTTGCGCCGCCGCCTTAGTGCGTGGTTCCCGATACTGGGCAAGCTCCGGCGGCAAGTTGGCAAAACTCTTAGATACCCACGCCGCGCATACCTCTATAGGTAAGCCTGATACCGCTTGGTATCACGGCGGCGGTAGATATAATACGGACCCGCAATCCGAGACATACAATAACCCGCCGATAACCTGACGGAGCGGATTATCAGCGGGTTATTGTCGATGATTAGGTATAGGTGGACTTGCAATTACTGGTATTATAAAAAGTTAAATCTGGAGGTGAAGGGAATTGAACCCTTGACCTCTTGAATGCCATTCTCGCCCTAGCCGGCGATGCGGGTTGCGCTCTGGGTCCCGGCGTGGTCGGGCTTGTGATGGGCGAGACCACGCTGAACAGCGGACTTCTGCTTGCAACGCTGTTCCCGCTCCTGCTGGCTGCTGGAATCAGCCGGATCAGGCAAAACACCAGCGAGATTCCCGGCTCAAGTACAATGTACGGTAGTTCGTCGCCAAAGTCGCTGGTGAGGAATCGGCGAACTTGCGGTGAAAAGTAGTTTTTAAGTTGACTTTTCAATGCTTAGGAACTACACTTTCTTATTATGAACCTTAAGACAGTACTTTCAAAAGAAACGATCAGTCTCCACCTCAAGGGAACCACTAAGGAAGCTATCATCAATGAGATGCTTGATATACTCGTGGCTGCTGGCAAAATTGAGAAGCGCGCGGAGGCTTTTGCGGCAATCATGGAACGGGAGAAGAAGATGTCAACCGGTATGAAGCATGGTATCGCTATACCTCATGGAAAGAGCCAGACGATCCATGACCTTGTCGCGTGTATCGGGGTTTCCGATACACCGGTTGAATTCGAAGCGCTCGACCATCAGCCCTGCCGGATATTCATTCTGACGCTTTCTCCAGTGGAGAAGACCGGCCCTCATCTCCAGTTTCTCGCGGAAGTGAGCCTCTTGTTCAAGAGTTCGGAAAAGCGGGCAGAGATTCTAAGCGCCACTTCTGAAGAGGCTGTATTCCGTATCCTCTCTGAATGAACCCATGTCGAAGGCTGTCCAGAAGACAGCCTGAACATGGCGTTGGCGTTTTAGTGCAGGAAGCGGTCTGAAAGCTCCTTGAGATGGCTACCGATGAACATTGCGCCATAACCAGTTACAACGCAGCCAATGGTGAGGCTCACGGGCAGGAGGAAGGAGCGCCCCTGAGTCGAGACTACCTTCATAAAATCCATGCCGAAAACCATGCTTGATAGAGATATAAGCATGATGAAACCGATGATTATCCAGCGCCGCAATGATATAGGGACGACGCTATGCTCTTTGTTTATCTTAACTTCTTCAAGCCTTTCAATCTTTTCCATAATGTTGTCGGTATTGCTTAGAGGCGTGGCTGGAAAGAAGTCATCATGGGTAAGCGTTTGCGTCAGTATTTTGAGTTTCCGGTATTCTTCCGCGCAGTGGCCGCACCAGTGAAGGTGAGCCATGATCCGTATGCGGAGTAGGAGCGGAACATCCTGCTCCCCGAATGTCTCGTATACTTTGTCCATCACTTCATCGCACGTCATTATTCAATCCCTTCTTCAACAAGGTCAGCCAGTTTTTCCCGCAAGAGTTTCTTTGCCCGAAACACATGTGACTTAATCGTGTTCACCGGATAGCCGGTGATGCTTTCTATTTCCTGATAGGTACGCTCGTAAAAAAAGAAAAGGTCCACGCAAACCCGGTACCGTTCAGGCAGGTCCCGCACTGCCTCTCGTACTGAGGCGCGTAAGGCTTGCCGCAGGCTCTGGCGCTCCGGCGTATCGGCGTCTGCGGTAATGTCCTCAGCATCCGCGAGGCTCGTGTACTGGGAATCCGGCTTCCGCGTAACACTGTTCACCGCCGTGTTATAGGCGATGGCGTAGAGCCATGTAGAAAAACGAGAACGTCTCTCAAAACTTGAAAGGTTACGATACACTTTTAAGAAAACTTCCTGGGTGAAATCCGAAGCGTCATCAACGTTACGGAAAAAGCTCAAACCCATGCCATATACCTTTTTTTCATGCCGGTTCACGAGAAGCCGGAACAATTCTTTCTGTCCTGAGACGACCTCAGCGACGATCATCTGATCATCTAAATCGTCCCGATCGTTCATAACTTTCTGTCACTATGTTTCATTGCGTAGTAAACCAGCAAGCCAATACCCAGGGCGAGCGGGATGATTCCGCCCAGTAAGCCAATACCCAGTCCAAGCGCCACCGCAAATACCACAGTGAGCGCACTACCCACGCTCAAGAGAAGGATACCGGCAAGCAGGCTGAACGAGAGCAGGTCAAACGTTGGCCGTGAGTACAGCCCAGCCTCAATGAGCAGGGTTTTCCGTTTGTGGTCCCATAGAAGATAGAAGAATACCACGATAGATCCCATGACAATACCAACAATAGGAATAAGCGCTATGATAACTTGCACCGCGCCTGACTTATCCACTTCTTCCTCCTTGAGGAAGCGTCCCCGCTTCCTCTACTATTATATTTTTAGACTACCTACTTACAAGATAGTTGCTAAACCGTGTTTTCCTGTATGCTTTTTTCATGGAAATCAAAACATTTAATCCTGCCCGTATCAGGGCATTGGCCGTTGATTTGGACGGTACGGTCCTGCTGCCGGACACGACTATGAGTGAGCGTATGGTTCGCGCCTTGAGCGCGTGTATTGCGCGGGATATTCAGGTGATCATCTGCACCGGACGGGCGCTTGAGGCTGTGGAGAAGTACCGCAAGCCTTTGGGAGCCACGGGGCCGATGGTCTACTTTAACGGGGCTGAGGTGGTCGATATGCCACAGGGTACGGTACTGAGTGCGACCCTGCTTGAGAAGGAGGTGGTTGAATACTGCGTCGAGCTTTCCCGGACAATGGGCGTGTACTATCAGGTCTATTTTTCCGGTACGCCGGACAAGCCGCACGGCTTTCTCATGGCGGAGCGGAATACCGAGGAGGCTGCTATGTACTTCAGGCACACTGGTATTCAGGCTGTAATCGGCAATATCAGTGAAGCTCTTGCCACAAGCTCTGCGGGGTGCATCAAGGGCATGTTCCTCTCTGAGCCGGAAATCCACGATACGTTAAGGCAGAACTTGATAAACCGTTTTGGAAATCGCATCTATGTGGCGCGTACCCTGCGGACGTTTCTGGAAGTTATGGATGCGCGGGTTTCCAAGGGCGCTGGTTTACGCCTTGCCATGAAACAGCGCAACCTTTGTCCCCAAGACGTGATCGCGTTTGGCGACGAGGAGAACGATCTCCCTCTCTTTTCCGAATCCACCTACTCAGTAGCTCCGGCAAATGCCAAAGAACAGGTACGCAACTCCGCTGACCTCGTAGTTGCCTCCAACGCGGAAGACGGTGTGGCGGCTTTTCTGGAAAGCGCCTTCCAGCTTTGACACCACCGCGTGATTAACGCCCGCGCCGCGCCAGGGTCTCTGGCGCCTTCTGTGAAGTTTGCCGCGGGCAAACTCCGAGCTAAGGGCGCAAAGCGCCCTTGACACGTTCAGCGTAATGATTAGAATGGTAGTATGCTTTTGAACACAGCAGGTAACAAGACAGTTTACCGGCTCCCGGCTCCCGGCTCCCGGCTCCCGGCTCCCGGCTCCCGGCTCATATTCTGCCCACAAGCGCCCTCTCTGTCCACCAAACAAACCGCTTAGATTCCCGATTTTTTATACCGGCAAAACGCGGGTTTATCCACTTCTCCCAAAACAGCGTCAAAGCTGCTCATCCGGTGTATTGGACAGGTCAGCCGCTGCAATTTTTAAGTCAGGGGTTACAAAACCCGGGTCAGGAATTTCAACTTCTGAGTCAGGAATTTCAACCCGCGAGTCAGGGGTTACAAAACCTGAGTCAGGAATTTCAACCCGCAGGTCA
>JAITFA010000120.1 GCA_031281685.1 Treponema sp.
CGCGGGGCAGCGGCGATGAGAGCTTGGGTGTAGGGGTGCGCGGTATCACGAAAAAGCGCGGCGCTGGGCGCAATTTCCACCAGCTTGCCCAGATACATCACAGCAACACGGTCGCAGAGGTACTCAATGACACTCATGTCATGGGAGATGAAGAGCATCGATAAATTGCGTCCTTCGCGGCGGCGGCTGGCGCGGAGTAAGACGAAAAGGTTGAGTAATTGCGCTTGTACCGAGACATCGAGGGCCGAGACCGGCTCATCGGCGATGAGAAGCTCAGGGTCGGACAGCAGGGCGCGGGCAATGGCGAGACGCTGGAGCTGACCTCCAGATAGCTCACGCGGATAACGGGGAAGCGTGTCTTCTGAAAGCCCAATATCGGCTATGAGCCGCCTAATCTTGTCATGCGCCACTGTTATATCCATGCCGTAGTAGCGACAGACTTCGGTGAGGGAAGCAATGATGCGTAACTTGGGGTTGAACGACGCGAAAGGGTTCTGGAATACCATCTGCATACGCTGCCGTACCAGCGACAATTCGTGGCGGCGCAGGCGTGTCAGCTCGGTTCCCTTGAAGACAACGCTCCCTGCTGTCGGCTCAATGAGCCGGAGCGCCAGCCTGCCGAGTGTAGACTTGCCACAGCCGCTTTCGCCAACAACGCCGAGAATCTCGTCGTTACCAACGGCCAGCGACACATCGTCAACAGCGCGTAACAGTGTCCGTCCTACCGGAAAATACTTTTTGAGTGACTTCAGTTCCAGCATGGCTTTCCTCAAACCGCACTTTGTGGCGGCAAACAACAGGACGAATAGACGGCGCAACCTGAAAGTAGGTAGGTAACAGTATTAAACTCATGCTCACCCCGCATGATGACAGCGTACTTGGCGGTCGTGCCAATGTCCAGTGGCAAAGGCGTGGTCTCGCAAAATGCGCCAAGGCTTATCAACAGTGCCGTAAACTCCGTCTTTGGTCCTAACTTGACCCACAGAATTATCTCGTTTGCGCCATACTCCCCTAAAAGTCAAGAACTCCGGGGACGATAGCGGCGCCAATGAACCGACAGGTACGCCGGAAGAAACGTATGGGTATGTCTAGATAAGCTCACGCCCTTTCAGATATACGCGCTGGAAACCCTGAAACAGCATCCCGCGATAACAAGTTGCGGCTTATGGTTCGCATACTTACCCTGTCCACCGGACGGGACATTCCCTTGATTCATGGCTATTCCCCGGCAGTCCTCCAAGCACCCTCCTGTCCATTCGCTCTGCCCAGCAAATTTTTGAGTCCGCCTTATGGGAAGTCAGGCTTGAGAAGGACGCTTTGATACCCAGTCTTTGTCATTCATGTACCACCCGTCAGGTAGAGCCGATTCGCCCCCAAATAGAACGACCGGGGCTTTGAGCTTTGGTCGTTAGTCTTTTTCTGGGATATGTATCGCACGACTAGTACTATTTGATTAGTAGGCAGAGAGGGCGCTTGTTTGCATAGTATGAGCCGGGAGCGACATATTCTGTCTTGTTACCTGTTGGTTTCAAAAACATAAAACCATCTAATCCTTACGCTTGAAAGGTCAATATGGAAACAGGGAAGGAACAGCAGTCGTATTCCTTCCCTGACCGGGACTCAGATATAGTTCATTCAGCGGGAGATTCGATAATGCGGGGCGCTTGGGGCTTTAATTCCAGGGCTTAGTGGAGAGCGCAGCTCCCAAGTTGCTGAAGCGCCTGTTCTATTTCGTCAATAACGTTATCCGGCGTGGAAGCTCCGGCGGAAAGCCCTACGCTTGGATACGCCGCGAGCGCGTCAGGTAGTTCAGCCGCGCTCTCCACGAGCCAAGCCGCTTTGCCCGTAGCCTGAGCTATGGCAAAGAGCCGCTGTGTGTTGGCTGAATCCCGCCCGCCCGCCACGACAATGGCGTCAACAAGCCGGCAGAGTTCTTTCAGTGCGTTCTGCCGGTCTCGTGTGGCCCGGCAAATGGTGTCAATCACTTCAACGTCAGGGAAATAACGGCGTATTGCCTGAGCTATGAGACCATATTCATCAGCGGAAAGCGTGGTTTGACCGAGCAAGGCGGTTTTTGAGGCTGGCGCGCTGGCATGAAGCGCCGCCGCGCTGGACTCAGCTTCCACTGCGTCCGCGACCAGCAGGCAATCCGGCGCGTAACCCTGAACCCCGATAAGTTCTCCGTGTCGCTTCTCGCCCGCGAGAAACACCGCGTATCCTGACTCGGCAAGCGCTTTTGCCTTCATCTGGCTTGCTTTCACTCGCAGGCAGGTTGCGTCCACAAGCCGCGCCCCCTGCTCCACAAGCTGGCGTTCCTGACGCGGCGTAACGCCGTGCGCCCGAATGATAACGACTGCCTCGCGCAGGTCAGCAGACGTTTCGGAACTTTCCAGCGCCTGAACGCCCCGTTGCCGCAAAGCCTCAAGCACCCGTGGGTTATGAATAAGCGGACCCATGGTATACACCTTCTTGCCTGTTTCCGCCTCTGCTATGCGTACCGCCCGCCGCACTCCCATACAATAGCCCAGGGATTC
>JAITFA010000076.1 GCA_031281685.1 Treponema sp.
TCAAGTCCAGCGTTGACATTGGGCCGACCAACTTTTACATTGCTCCGTCAGATAAAACGCAGGCGGCGCTCATGGCTGAGATGGGCGATGGCCTTTTGATCGATTCGTTTGAAGGCTTACATTCCGGCGCGAATCCCGTATCCGGCGACTTCTCGGTTTCCTCCGAAGGGCATGAGGTTCACGGCGGCAAAAAAAGCCGCGCTGTGGAGCAAATCACCAGTGCCGGCAATTTTTTCACCCTGTTGCAGGATGTGGTAGCTGTCGCCGCAGACCTTGAGTTCAAAGGCAAGGTTAGCAGTCCAAGCGTATGGGCGCGGGAACTGAGCGTCAGCGGTTTGTGAGCGCCTTAATCAACACCAGCTTACATGAGGAAAGCCGCCCTCACCGTTTTCGGGGAAGGACTTTCCCATGCGGGTATGTGTTTGTAAGAGGCGTACCGCGAATCGTTTAGGGTGGAAAAAACCGCCCCTTGTTGGGGGCGGTTTGTGCTATCCACGGGTTTCCGCCGCTGTCCCCGCGCTTTTCCGGGCGGCTTTGGCGGCGATAGTTAATCTACTTCCGTATCGTAATAACAGGCTTTTAACAGCTTTTCCATTTCCGCGGGGGTGATTTTCCGGGGGTTTGAGCCGGTACAGGCGTCCCCTACCGCAAGCTTCGCGACCCTGGGCAGTTTGTCCAGGAATTCTTTTTCGTTGATGATTCCCCCTTCATAGTCTTTGATGCCGCCGGGTATGTCCAGGGCTTTGTTGAGGCTTTTGATGTGGGCAATAAGCGAGGAAACGCCCTCTTCGGCGTCCTTTGCCGGCAGGGATATGAACCGGGCAATTTCCGCGTAACGGTCTGCGGCGGTTTTTTCTTTCGCGTTAAACCTGATCACCTTGGGAAGGTACATCGCGTTAGCCGCGCCGTGTACAATGTGTCCCCCTGAATAAGCCGCGCCGGTTTTATGCGCCATTGAATGGACGATTCCAAGAAGGGCGTTGCTGAACGCCATACCCGCGAGACATTGCGCGTTGTGCATTTTGGCGCGGGCTTCAGCGTCTCCCTTGTAAGAAGCGACAATGTATTCACTGACCATTTTGATGGCGTGAAGCGCAAGCGGATCAGTATAATCGCAGTGCAGAGTAGAAACATACGCCTCAATAGCGTGGGTTATCGCATCCATTCCCGTGTGCGCCGTGAGTTTCGGAGGCATGGTTAAGGCAAGTTCAGGGTCAACAATGGCCACGTCCGGGGTGATGTTGAAATCCGCCAGAGGATATTTAACGCCCTTCGCGTAATCGGTAATGACCGAAAACGCGGTAACTTCCGTAGCGGAACCCGATGTCGAGGGAATGGCGCAGAACTTCGCTTTGGTACGAAGGGTTGGGAAGTTAAACGGTATGGTCAACGCCTCAAAGGTTATATCGGGATATTCATAGAAAGCCCACATAGCTTTTGCCGCGTCAATGGGAGAACCGCCGCCTATCGACACGATCCAGTCCGGGTTGAACTTTCTCATGACTTCAGCGCCCTTCATAACCGTTTCCACGGACGGATCAGGCTCTACTCCCTCGAAAAGGCTTACCTCCATACCGGCTTCTTTCAGATAAGCGATTGTTTTGTCCAAAAACCCGAAACGCTTCATGCTTCCGCCGCCAACTACCACAATCGCCTTTTTCCCTTTAAGGGTTTTCAGCGTTTCCAGAGACCCCGCGCCATGATAAATGTCCCGGGGCAGTGTAAATCTTGCCATAAATAGTCTCCTAACAAATTTTGATTAAGACAATGTTCTTTCTGTCTATTGGATAAAGTAATATCGAATGTAGAGGAGGTTTGTCAATGATTCGCGTTATAGAACGCCGTTGCCGCGCAACCATCGGGAAGGGAAACGGCATCTTATGAGCGGCTTTTGGATACATAAAAACGTATGTAAGCATAATCAATCATACGCTCAGATACGCAAGCGTGTTGTAAAGCGTGTGTGCCAGGGCAATGCCGTGAAAACTTTTTTTCTTCCATACAAAAAACGAGAGTACGGCGCCAGCCAGCGCCGCGTTTAATACTCCCCACATCCCTTCGTAACAATGGCACAGGGCAAAAAGAAGCGTCGATAGGGCGATGGCTGTTCCCCTAAGAAAGCCCGCGTTTCCCAGTTTCAGAGGCAGGTAGAGACGGAACCAGCTTTCCTCAAGATAACCGGTTCCCAGACAGGACAGGCATAACACGAACCAGCCCAGCGCGTCGTCCGGCGTTTCCAGCGTCATGCTTTGTAGTCTTAGCCGCGATGACAAGGCGCTTAACAGGGAGCCGACGGCAATGAGCGCCGCGAGGCTTAGAGCGCAGATGAGAAGATCGTGCGGGCTGGGTCTGGCAAGGGCGTGCGCGGTTTTCTCGTTCCTCAACAAAAACCAGACAAGCGCCAGCGCCGGCATGTTGTAGCTAAAAAGCCGAAGTAAATGCTGCCCGCTTGAAAACGAAACAGGAATCGCGCCGGTACTTGTCATAATGCCGGGGAGAAAAAGTACGAGGTAAAGAATAAGCGGCTCAAGCAGAGAGCGCATGTTCCTGCTAAATGGTTTCACCGAATAGAGGATACTGTTCCGGCGCTTGTAAAGCAATTCCCGCGCTTGTCAGCCTATAAGCAGTATGCGATTTACCTCGTTGTTGAGAGAGTACCTTTTTCCAGCGAACTGCGCGATCTGCGGCAGGATGCTGTTTGACAAAGACGAGTGCTGGTATGGCTTGTGCCACGTTTGTATACCGCGCTTTGGTCTTGACCTTGACGCGCCGCGCTGTTCCCTATGTGGACGCCCCCTCATTTCTGAGCAGGGCTGTTGTATGAACTGCCGCAATGATGACGATCACGCATTTGATCAGACGCTGGCGCTGTTCCCCTATATAGGTCAGTACCAAAAACTGCTTGGCGCGTTCAAATTCGACAAGCGACGCGCACTGGGTATGTTTCTGGCTGAAAAGCTGCTGGAAAGTCTCGCGTATTTTCCGGGCATAGATGCTGATACCGTGTTAGTCCCTGTGCCGCCGCGTCCGGGTAAGCTCAGGAAAACCGGCTGGGATCAGATCGCCTGTCTTGCCACGATACTTGAGCGGACAAAAAGCCGCTCAATACCCTTACAGGTGTACCGCTGTCTTAGGCGTCTGCCGTCGCAAAGCCAGAAGGAACTGAGCCGCGATATCCGCAAGACAAACCTGCGGGGACGTATTCGCTGCGTGAAAAAAGCGCCGCGCCGCGCCATTGTGTTTGACGACGTGATTACCACTGGTTCAACGCTGGACGCCTGCGCCGCCGCGCTCAAGGAAGCCGGTACAGAGCAGGTATATGGACTGTGTCTGTTCTATACATGATATTACTTTGACAAGTTAAACTATCTTAGCAAAAAATACCCGCTATTTGACTTGGCGAGTCTTTTTACTCAGCCATTCTCTATATGTATGGAGCTTTCCCGTACATGTATGGAATCATCTCGTACATGTATGGAGCTTTCCCGTATATGTACGGAGTCTTCCCATACATGTATAGAATGATTGCGGATTAGTCAGATTTTTTCACAGCGTGTCGGGCGATTCCAGGGCGGCGGGGAGTTGCATGAAAGTTTCGATATAGCCCATGCGGCGCTTTTTTACATTGATGCTCATCAGGGCATAGCCGTCCTTCTCATAAACACGGAAGCTCCTGATGGAGATTGGGTCTTGGGCGGAAAGGCCGGCTTCATCGGCTATGGAACCGCGAATGACTTTTTGCACAAGATAGGCTGAGAATACGGAGTTACCAACTGTCGGGGTGAGGATAAGACCGAAAAGCGGGGCTGCCATGCGCTCACGACTGTCCTGTTTTGCCGCTTCCACAAGCGGAACATCAGGACGCGCTACGGATCGAATGACGTGGCGCACGCCATCCGCAGTTTCAAGCGCCACCAGTTCACCGGGGCGCGTGGGATACAGGATGTTTTGAAGCGTGGGGATGAGCATTCCCTGAGAAGCGTTTATCGATTCGCCATTAACCCTGACAATGACACTGTTTTCAGGCACCTGTTGTTCCGCGGCAGGGGTGTTGGGGGCGATGTAGATGATTTCCACGCCGGAACTGGTTTCCGCGAGGCTAAGTCCAAGCCAAGGACGCTCGGCTTTGCCGCCTTTGAGCATGGCGGGAAGCGCGTCAAACAGCCGCGAGGCTGGAATAGCAAAGTTAAGTCCCTGATACCGCTCTATGCCGGCAAAAACAACACCGACTAGACGACCGCCCGGATCAAGCAGAGGTCCGCCGGAATTGCCTGAGTTCACCGCCGCGTCTATCTGGATCACGTCGCCAATCTGGAGCAGGCGTCTGCCAAGGGCGGACACAATGCCGGAAGTAACGGTTTTTTCAAGACCCAATGGCGAACCAATGGCGCGAACCGCGTCTCCTACATCCGGCACAATCCAGTCAATAACCGAAAACACATACTCAGGGTCTATCTCAACCTTGAGAAGGGCAAGGTCCATAGCCTTGTCCCAACCCACAACCTTCGCGGGGATACGGACGCTGGAAGCATCCCCCATACGGATATACATACGGGAAGACCCTTCATACTTTGGATCAACCTCGCTGGCGATCACATGGTAATTGGTGATGAGAAGACCGGAGTCATCCACGAAAAAGGCTGAACCAAGAACCCAATCCGCCATACCCACACCATGTTCAATGCGGATGCCGCGATCAACAAGCACCGTGGCAACGCCTTTGATCATGGCGCTAACGCTGTCCTGACCTTTGGCATAGGCGCGGTCTTCCGCTGAAACCTGAACAGCGGTATCAGAGATATCTTTATCGATAATATCAAGAAAAAACGCGGCGGTGCGGCGCTGTCTCACCTGAACGGCGCGCTCAAGAAAGGGCAGGGCGTCTTCAGCGGAAAGCGGCGCGTATTCATGGGAACGACCTGCCGCAAGAAACGCGGAAAGGTTATTACCGTCGAGGAGTTCCTGTTTCGCGCCAGTAAGCAGAACTTCCGGCTCATTGCCCGCGCTCTCAACCTGTACTCCAACGCTAGCAAGGGATCGGGCAAGCGAAGCCGCGTCGTCCCAGCGTTTTTCACTGATGGCCAGCGATTGCGCGGTTTTAAGCTGCTCGACCGCTTCCATATAAAAAGCGTTTAGTTGTCCCTGAGTTTCAGGAGTGATTTCAGCAGCGTAACGGCTTTCATAGATGCCGATAAGGTGAATCGCCAGAGTGGGGTCTTCGCGGGCAGCGCTTTTAATGTCGTCAAGCCGGAAAACACTGGCTGGTTTTGGCGGGGTAAGCCGCGCTGTTCGCTCATCCAGCGAGAGACAGGAGAATAGTGACAGAGCAACTATTCCCATTAAGAGACTTTTTTTTATAATCATAATTTAATTAACCTGTTCCCGTATTCCATCCTGATTGAAGTCCCAGAAGCGCAGTATTACGTTGGCGCTATGCTGTTCAGCATATTCAAATATACCATCGCCGTCCCAATCGCTTTCAATGAACTCCACGTTTTTCTCCAGCGCATCGAGGTCGATGCTTACCGGCGCGGGACCTGCCTGCCTGAAACGCCGCGTAGTTTCCAGATAGCCATTGAGGTCAAGATCGACGCGCTGGCTTACGGGGCGGCCTAAGCTAAAGCTGGTTTTGGATACGAGCTGGTTATTCAGCCACTCAGCGGCGCTCTGAGGCACGCCGTTGTCAAGCTCAATCCGCTCAATCGCGTCTGCAAACTCAGCACTGGGTCGTTCGATAAAGACGGCGGCGCTGGTCATGGCGCGTTTTGAGAGGGAAGAACTTAATGGGTCCCGTTCAGGGTACAGAAATTCATTAGGCGGACCGTCAAAAAGATTTACAAAATATACAGGGGCAAAGAAAAAATCGAGCAGTCTGGGAACATAGCGCGTGTTTTCAAAGCAAATGTCCAATATGGCTGGGTATTGCTGCCATTCAAGAACAGCCCGTTCCGGCGCAGGGTACGCGAAAAGCGTATCGTTGCCGCTTGGCACGGCGAAATCCGCCCGCGCCGGGGCGCCTGCGGCAAAAGCAAGCGTGAGTTCCTTGTAGCCGTCCTGATTCCCGTCATAGGAATAGGCGGCTATGACGCCATCCCGGTACTCAACCAGTGTCTCAACAAAGCCGTCGCTATCAGTGTCTTCACTAATGACGCCGGAGTAGCGCGTGATGTTTTGCTTAAACCACTCTTGCGCTGTGTCGCTTTTGAGCGTGTCCCACACGATGAGTAGGAGCTTTTTGTCTATGGTCTTTAGTGAAAAAAGCTCATCCACCGCCTGAGTTTCGGTGATAAGCCCAATACTCAGAGATGCTGGGATGGACGTGGGCGCTGGCGTGTTGATTGCGCGATACGCGGCAAGGATACGGCGGCTTTCGCCAAGGTCTGTGATAAAAGGCGCGGCAAGCCATGCGAGATCAGGATCAGCCTCAAGCAGAAACGGCAAGCGTCGTAGGGCAATAGCCATGAGGTCCCGCTCATTAGCCTCCGGCAGCCGGTCGGCGGCGTATTCAAGAAAGATATGAACCGGACGGGGATCGCGGGGATAAAGGGTAAGGGCTTTGGCAAACATGGCGCGAAACGCCTGCCGCTCATCAAGGTGTTTCAGAATCGTGAGTTGAAGACAGATCGTGTCGGCGCTCTGGGTCAACGTTGAGAGAATGTCCAAGGCTTCGGAAAATGCGCGCAATTGGGTCAGCGTTTCAGCCTCAAGGAAGTGCGCCGCAGCAAGGGTATAAGTATCCCAGCGCTTAGTTGCCTCGGCATAGCGTATAGCCTCAAGTACCGCACCGGCGTTCTGGCGCTCATGGAGCCGGACGCGGGCAAGCAGGTACGACATATCTGAGGACACATCGACAAAATCCATACCCCGCTCCAGCACCGCCAGCGCCTCGGTCCAGTGGCCTTCCGCAATGGCTGTTTCAGCCCACGCGACATATCTTTTCGCCATAGCCGCGTCTCCGCGCTCATCATCGACCGCGAATACCGAAACCGCACATACACAACTCAAAACAACCATGAACCGTAAACGCTTCATTGATACCTCTCTTGCTTGCTCATTAAAGAAAATAAAACCACAAAGTTTAACTCTGGGCCGCAAGCAGATTAGCCGTATTTTCCCGTGGAGGCAGGCCCAGAATCTCCCGTACTTCATCATCGACCAAGGTTTCCCGTATTATGAGCGCCTCGGCCAGCTTTTCAAGCTCGGTTTTGTGAGCCTCAATGATTTGGTGAGCCATCTCCTTGGCGGCGTCGAGTATTTTTTTCACTGCCGCATCGATCCGCTTGGCCGTATCCTCGGAATAGTCCTTATGGCGGGCGATCTCCTTGCCCAGGAAGATTGGCTCTTCCTCCTGGCCGTAGGCGACTGGCCCCAGTTCATCGGCCATACCCCATTCGCAGACCATGTGTCGCGCCATATCAGTGGCCTGCTGGATATCCTGCTTGGTTCCGGTGGTAGTTTCATTGTAAAAGAGCTTTTCCGCGATCCAGCCGCCGTAGCAGATAACAATGCGATCCTGAATCCAGCCTTTGGTGCGGCTGTAGCTGTCTTCCTCTGGAAGCGACATAGCCATGCCCAGCGCCCGTCCGTGTGGAACTATGGTAACTTTGTGCAAGGGGTCGGCATTTTTGAGGAAGTAGTGTAAGAGGGTATGGCCAGCCTCGTGGAAGGCGGTCATGCGCCGTTCCTTGTCGGATATGACGAGGGTTTTTCGCGCCACACCCATGAGAATCTTGTCCCGCGCTTCCTCAAAGTCGCTCATCTCAACTTGGGGCTTATCTTTACGGGCCGCGAATAGCGCCGCTTCATTCACGAGGTTGGCGATTTCCGCGCCGCTCATACCCGGTGTTGCCCGCGCAATACGGGGCAGGTCGATATTGACGGCCAGCGGAATCTTTGCCGAGTGAATCTGCAAAATGGCTTCCCGTTCCTTGATGTCAGGCATGGCAACCACCACCTGCCGGTCAAAGCGTCCAGGGCGTAAGAGAGCTGGATCAAGCACATCGGGCCGGTTCGTTGCCGCCAAAATGATAACCCCATCTTTGGAATCAAAACCATCCATCTCAACCAGCAATTGGTTAAGGGTCTGCTCCCGCTCGTCATGGCCGCCGCCATAACCCGCGCCCCGTGTGCGTCCCACCGCGTCAAGCTCGTCGATGAAGATGATACAGGGAGCGCTCCGGCGTCCCTGCTCAAAGAGGTCGCGCACGCGGCTCGCGCCAACGCCCACGAACATCTCCACAAAGTCGGAGCCGGACATGTGGAAGTAGGCTACACCCGCTTCACCAGCCACAGCACGCGCCATGAGGGTCTTACCTGTACCCGGCATACCGACCAGCAACACGCCCTTGGGAATCTTGGCGCCCATCTTGGTAAACTTCTGCGGGTTTTTGAGGAAGGCAACTACCTCCTCAAGCTCAAACTTCGCGTCTTTCTGCCCCGCGACATCGGCAAACGTTACCTTCTTACCTTCTTCCTGATAACGCTTTGCGCGACTCTTCCCGAACTGGAAGGCTTTGCCGCCCCCCTGCGTGTTCCTGAACATGAACCAGATGAAGCCAAAGCCAATGAGCCACGGCAGGAACTCCAGCAAGAGCCGCAAGGGACTGATTCCCGAAACCGCGCCAGACACATTGATGCCTTTTTCCCTGAGAGCAGGCAATAAACCAGGGTCCTGATAGGGGATGAGGGTTCTGAAATGCACCTGATCGCCAGCGCCACCACGCAACGTACCTTCGATAGCGGTTCCATCAAGAATCTTTACAGCAGTGATGTTGTTCTGCTCAAGGTGATTGGTAAACGATGAATATGGAATCTCCTGTATGGTAGGCGTCTCTCTTCTGAAAAAATAGGCAATAAAGAGAACCACCATTAGAAGGAAGAAAAACAGGGCAAATGGGTTAGGCCGTCCGGCCCGCAGGTTTGGACGGGGTAAAGGCCGCTCAGGTGGCTTTGCTTTGTTTTCTTTAGACTCGTCATTCTTTTGTTCATCAGACATTGATTGATACTCCTTAATAAGGTCGCCTTAACACCTAAGCCTGTGGCTTTGGATATACAAGGCTAAGTAATCTTGCATCAAGACCTAATCATGATCAAGTAGTAGCTTACTGGGCAGCAATAGGGTTACTGCCGGGTTGAAATGTTTGCGCTTGAATAAGAACAAGCTATTAGTTCGTAGGATGTTGCCAATGTCTCTGACACCGCTGCTGTCCAATGCGCCTTCAACTCATGGCGCATTGGAAACGCCGTCTGTTCCGGCTCCTGATACCAGATTGCCCGGAGGCGATGAACCGGGTAAAAGTTCCATGGTAAACGTCCATGTTTTACCGTAACTATTTTGTCCATTTCCTATAATGCTTTTTGTTTCCGGGTTATAGGCGCCCTCCATATAGAAATACCCATAACTGCTAACGAATCTAACAGTGGTATCTCTGCGTTCCCATGTATAACTGGCATCATTAAGCTTCATTCCGCCGCCCAGTAGAAATACTATTCTACGAGTGTCTCCATCACTATCACGGTAGCCCCATAGAGTCCCCGCAAGTACCGGCGTATCTTCACCACGATATGTAATACCTTCCCATTTATACGTTTCACAGGAAATTGCCAATACCATAAACAACGCCCCAAAAGGCATCGTACCAAGATTGATTAACCGGTTTTTGTTTAACATCCAATGCTCCTTTCACGGCAACTATTCAGCCGCAGCGCGATTGCACAACTTTTTCTTACTCTCCATTAACGCCAGCGGTGGGCGGCAGAATAGTTCTGAAAATTTCAAAAATGGCGCATAACTACCCTGTCATACCCGTTTTTTGCGGCGGTTCCTCCTCACAGAACATCTGCCGCATTGTACGCCATTCATGGGGCGTACTCTATCCCTCACCCTATATCCTTATTCCGCAACGCCTCCTTTTTCCCGCGTCCGTTTGGCGTGATTTTTCTTAGTTTTGGAGAAGGATGAGGAGAGGATTTTTTGTTGTTATAAGCCGGAAGAACATCCGGCGTTAGGTACTTGACAAACCG
>JAITFA010000152.1 GCA_031281685.1 Treponema sp.
CGGAACAACCCCGGTAACAGTTAAGGAAGCCAAAGATATTCCCAATATCTCCCAAGTAATATTACAAGGTAAGATAGTACGGCAGTTCTTGGATAACCAGTATTTGTTTGCCGATGATAGATGATACCGGAGAAATAACCTTGTTAATAGGTAAGCAGTGCTACATACCTAGCTCAGGTGGACGCATCCACCAAGCCGCGACAGACAAGCGCCACAGAGTGCCAGAGACCCAACGCTAGGCGGGAAACAAGCACTGCTGAGCGCCAGACACATACCCAGCAGTGCCAGAGACATTCAGGAGAGCTGATCGGTCAGAACCCGCTCGCCAGAGCTTAGTTGTATCGAAAGCGCGTCGGCTTCCGCGTCAACAATGAACACGTTTCCCGGACTTTGTCGTTGCAGTATGAGCAAGGAGATGGGGTCTTCAAGCTCAGTTCTTACACGACGGCGCACTGGACGACCGCCATAACGCGGCTCCCAGCACTTTTCAAGCAAAAGCTGCTTCGCCAGAGGCGTGAGCCGTAAACCATAACCCTGTTCAGTAAGTCGCGCCGCAAGCTCGTCAAGCTGAATGTCGAGAATAGCTGCGATTTGAGGCCGATTTAGAGGCTGGAACACAACTACTTCGTCAACGCGGTTAAGAAACTCTGGGTTAAAGAAACGACGCAATTCTGTCTGGGATGTGGCGCTTGAGAAAAACTCGCCGCCGCTGCCTGTGTCAAAACCTAGGGGCGTGGCTCCCGCGCCAATGTTACTCGTCATAATGATCACGGTGTCGCGGAAATTTACCGTATGGCCGAGGTTGTCCTGGAGTTCGCCTTCTTCAAGTATCTGCAAGAGTAGGTTAAACACATCGTGATGGGCTTTTTCAAGTTCATCAAAAAGCACCACGCGGTAGGGATTACGGCGTATCTGTTCGGTGAGGAGGCCGCCTTCTTCATAGCCGACGTACCCGGGCGGCGCTCCTATCAGGCGGGAAACGCTGTGTTTTTCCATGAAGTCGGACATATCAACGCGGACAAGGGTACTTTCCGCGCCAAAGAGACAAGCGGCAAGCTGTTTGGCAAGAAGCGTTTTCCCAACACCGGTCTGTCCAAGGAAGATAAACGAACCGAGCGGACGGCGCATAGACGAAACACCTACACGGGAGCGTCTGATGGTCTGGGCAACGCGATTCACCGCCTCGTCCTGACCAATAACCACACGGCGTAGTTCTTCTTCAATGAAAAGCAAGCGTTTTGATTCCTCTGCTTTAAGGCGCGACAGGGGAATACTGGTCATTTCAGACACCACGCGGCGGATATCGTCTTCATCCACCAGAGGACGCTCAAAGCCAGAAGCCCGCTCCCATGCGAGACGTATCTCTCCCATCCGCTCACGGAGACTGCGTACCTTATCTCGCAGCTTCAGTGCGCGTTCATAGTCTTGGACTGAAAGCAAAGCGCTCTTTTCCTCAACCATTCGCAGGATTTCGTCTTCAATGCCTGAAACTTCCGGCGGCATAAGACCACGTTCCAGTTTACGCATGGCTCCAGCCTCGTCGAGAATGTCAATGGCTTTGTCCGGCATGAAGCGGTCAGACAAGTAACGCGCCGCGAGGCGGGCTGCGGATTCAAGCGCCTCAGACGTATACGAGACGCGATGATATTCCTCATAGCGTTTTTGTAGGCCCTTGAGTATCTCGATGCTTTCCTCAACACTCGGCTCGTTTATCATAAGCGCCTGAAAGCGCCGTTCAAGCGCCGCGTCCTTTTCAAAGTATTTGCGGTATTCAGCGAGGGTGGTGGCGCCGATGCATTGTAAACTGCCTCGTGTAAGCGAAGGTTTGAGCATATTGGCGGCATCAACGCTTCCCTCGGCACCGCCTGCCCCGATAATCGTATGAATCTCGTCGATAAAAAGGATCACATTGCCGCTGAGGGTGATCTCTTTCATCAGCTTTTTGAGACGTTCTTCGAATTCGCCACGGTATCTGGTTCCCGCGATTAACGCGCCCAGGTCCAGAGAAAGAATGCGCTTACCCATAAGCGCTTCCGGCGCGTTATCACTCGTAAGTATCTGGGCTAGTCCCTCAACAACCGCGGTCTTACCCACGCCCGGATCTCCTACCAGCACGGGGTTGTTCTTGGTACGCCGCGCTAGAATACGGACGACACGATTGATTTCGTTATGACGACCTACCACGGGGTCGAGCTTGCCGATCTTGGCCAAGGCGGTGAGGTCGTGGGCATACTCGTCCAGAAACGAAGTTTGGATGGAAGCGGCCTCTTTGAGTCGAGCTTGCTGGGTGAGAAAAATAGAACGCGCACTTTGATTAAACGAAGTTTGGATAACCACCCGCACCATATCGACGTTCAAGGAACTTGTTTCCACAAGGTAGGAGGCGGTAATGGAGTCGCGATCCCGCATGGCAGCGAAGAGGAAATGTTCAGTACCGATCTGCTGACTACCCATAGCGTCCGCCTCAGCGCGGGCGTTTTCCAGCAGGTCGTTCAGTTGTTTTGACCAAGGAAGCTCTCCATAGACTGCGGCGGTTCGGCTTCCAAAAGACTCGCCAAACTGGGAAAGCCGACTTTCAATGAGGTCTTTGAACTCACGCAGATTAATCCGCAAAAACATCAATGCCCTGACTGCGGTTCCACAGGCTTCTTTGATCAGGGCAAGCATGACGATTTCAGGCGAGATGTCACTGACGTTGAAGCGATGAGCTTCGGCCTGGGCATCAATCGACAGGATGCGCTGGAGACGCGGCGAAAAGTTGTTAAACGTCATGTTTGGTTTAAGAGCGCGTCAAGGCGCAAACGGTCGCCCACGCTAATTCCTGCGCGACTGAACCAACCCTGGGGAACCTCAAGCGCGTAACGGGCGGAGCGATTTGAACGAGTGGAATTGAGGTCAAGGGGTTTCATGTCATGGATTTCGAGAATCCGGCCATCAGAGGAGATGAATGCAATGGATAAGGGGATAAGCGTGTTCTTCATCCAGAAGGACATAATCTGATCGCGGTCAAACACAAAGATCATGCCTTTCCCATCCTCAAGGGAGTTACGGTTCATCAATCCTTGCGCCCGCTGTTCGTCATCGATAGCAATCTCGACGCTGATTGGTATTGAGACGCCAGCAGTGGTTTCAATCGAAAGCTCAGCTAAACCAAAGCGAATGTCGCCGCTCGCGCCGCTCGCCATGCAGCGCGTGGCGGCAACTAGCAGGAAAACGCCGACGAGAACGGCGCGGCAAGGGGTTCTTTTCTTAAAACTCATTCAGAAAATCCTCTCGCCGTTGTGCGTTTGCGGATTGCTGGGCATTTGCGTCGGCGATCAGCGCGTTAAACACGCCGAGATCAATGTACTTGACCGTAAGCGGCCGCTCAATGGCAACCCAAGTCTCGTCGTTTTCCCATACTGTCCGCTTGGGGTCGAGAAACGACGGCTCACCGTACTTGTTCACAAGGGACATGAACACCGAATAGTGGTCCACCAGCGCTGTGTCCATAACAAAGGACATGGTAAACACCTGTTCATCGTGTAACTCAAAAAACGCCCGTCGGATAAACCCGCGTGGAACCCCGTCCACTTCGAGCGTGTTTTCATCGCTTGGCGATATGGCGGACATTGTAAGTAATTCGTCCTGAGCTTCTTTGACACGGAACAGGTTGTTTTCACTGAGCGCGGTTTTCAGTGCGTCGCGGCTCATGCCCAGGGAGATTCCCTTGAATGTGCGGGGGAGCGCCGTATTCTGCGCCTCAAGAGACGGCGAGGAGAGAAACAGAACGAGAAACAAGGGGAGTGAGATAAGGGGAGAACGCTGAAGTGCTATCATGATATGATAAATATCGGTAGAAGCGCTGACGATTTAACCAAGTCTTGCGTTTTCGACCTGTGCGCTTCAGTCCATTCTGTAAGGCTGGGTAAAAAAAGGCCCCGGAGAAAGGAGTAACTCCGGGGCGCATATAAGGGAAGGAGGAATTTAAAGA
>JAITFA010000027.1 GCA_031281685.1 Treponema sp.
ATAGAAAAAATGTTACTGGCTATATCAATCTGGTTTTCGCTAAAAATAGTCCTTCCTGTGTGCGCTGTTTTGATTGTCATCGCGCTATGGATTAAAAAATACGCGGAACAGCTAAAAAGAATAATAGCTGGTCTTATCGTCATTTTCGCGGGAATATGTTCAGCTATTCCCCTGTCCTTGGAATTATCCAATGTCATAGAGACATCTATTCTGTCAAACCAGATACAAGAAACAATACATGAAATAGAAGGCAGCTCTAAGGAAGCTGAAAAGGTTGGAGACGATGTAAATAATTCTTCCTTTATAAATCGCCTGAGACAAATTGGCTCCGGCATTGCCAATTTCTTTAACGACATAAAACAAACATTTGACACGTTTATAGACAGCATGATAAATTATATCATGTGTTTTGTTGTAACCAATGTAATAATCCCTATTGCGACAATTTTGTGCCTGAAATATCTAATCGGCGTTGCTTTGAAATTGATGGGATTTTCCGGGAACATATGACGATGCCTGACAAGGCGCGGCAAGCGGAAGTGCCGGCAATCGCCTTTAGCGACTTTAGCTTCACCTACCGCTCGCAGACCGAGCCTACGCTCCACAACATTACGCTGACCGTGCGCCAGGGAGAAAAAATCCTGATCGCCGGGCCGTCCGGTTCAGGGAAATCAACCCTCGCCCACTGCATCAACGGGCTTATTCCCTACGCTTTTAAGGGCGCGGCAAGCGGGTCATTTGGACTTATGGGCAAAACCATCTTCGGCGCAAGCGAAAGTTCCGTAAGCATCTTCGACATTTCAAAAATCGTGGGAACCGTCCTGCAAGACACGGACGGCCAGTTTGTGGCGCTCACCGCGGCTGAGGACATTGCCTTTGTCTCGGAAAACGATTGCGTCCCACTCGCCGAGATGAAACAACGGGTACTGGAAGCCGCCAAGCTCGTGCGTATTGAGGAACAGCTCGCCAAAGCTCCGCACGACCTTTCAGGAGGTCAGAAACAACGAGTCTCCTTAGCCGGCGTGCTGACAAACAACGTGGACATACTGCTCTTTGACGAGCCGCTGGCAAACCTTGACCCCGCGACCGGAACGTACGCCATAGAACTTATTGACCGGATTCACCGTGAAACCAATAAAACGATCATCATCGTGGAACACCGGATTGAGGACGCGCTTCACTGTCCGCTTGACCGTATCATCATCATTGAGAAGGGACGGATCAGCGCAGACCTGCCGCCGGACGCGCTGCTTGGCTCTCGGCTTCTCACAAAGGCTGGTTTGCGTGAGCCGCTCTACCTGAGCGCGCTCCGTTACGCGGGCGCGTCAATCACGCGGGAACAGCAGCCGGAACACATCAGCCGCCTGCGCCTGAACCCCGGCGACGCGGGGCGGCTTAGGGCATGGGCTGATCAGGAAACAGCGCTGGCGCGGACAGCTCACCAGCAGCGCGGAGCTTTGCTTGAAGCAAAAGACATCTCGTTCCATTATCCAGAAGACCCTCGCCGGCAAATGGTACTCAACGCGGTCTCGTTTTCAATTAAACAGGGGGAGCGGGTGAGCCTTGTTGGGAAAAACGGCGCGGGTAAATCGACCCTTGCCAAACTCATCACTGGTTTTTATGAAGCGACTGCAGGTTCTCTCTCATTTGAGGCTCATGATATGGCGTCATTGTCCATCAAGGAACGGGCTGAACGGATTGGTTATGTGATGCAGAACCCTAATCAGATGATTTCCTTTCCATGGGTCTTTGACGAAACCGCTCTGGCGCCGCGCTCGCGGGGTATGCCTGAAGCCGAAGTGAAGGAACGGGCTTATGAGGCGCTGCGCGTCTGCGGACTTTACCCGTTTCGGAACTGGCCCGTGAGCGCGTTGAGCTTTGGCCAGAAAAAGCGGCTTACCATTGCCTCGATTCTCGTGATGGGCGTGTCTCTGCTCATCCTTGACGAACCTACGGCGGGTCAGGACTTCCGCCACTATTCCGAAATCATGGCGTTCCTGCGCCGTCTCAATCAGGAACAGGGGCTGGCTCTGCTTATGATTACCCACGATATGCACCTCATGCTCGAACACACCACCCGCGCCATTGTTATTGCTGAAGGCCGGTTGCTTGCCGACGCAAGCCCCGCCGCTGTGCTGACCAACGACGAGCTTATCGGCAGAGCCAACCTTAAACGAACATCCCTCTATGATCTGGCGCTGAAGGCGGATATCAAAAACCCGCAAACCTTTGTCCAGCGCTTTATTGATTATGAGGAAACACGCGCTAATGATAAACAGGGAGGCTGCGTATGAGCCGTTTGATGTTAAGCTACCGCGAAGGCGATTCAATGATACACCGGCTGTCAGGGGCGGTGAAGTTTCTCGTGTTCCTGCTCTGGTCTGTTTTGGCAATGGCTAGTTACGACACGCCGCTCATGCTGGGTATGAGCGGCGCGGGAATCGCGTTCTTTATCGTGGCGCGGGTACAAATGCGAGACGTTTCCTTTATATTCAAGATGCTGGCTCTCTTCATGCTCTTTAACCTGCTGGCTATCTATCTCTTTGCCCCGGAACAGGGCGTGGCGATATACGGCGCCAGACACCTTATCTGGGAAGGCGTGGGCCGCTATACCCTTACCCAGGAACAGCTCTTCTACGAATTCAACGTACTGCTCAAGTACTTTATGATTGTCCCTTCCGCGATACTTCTTATCGTAACTACAGACCCGAGCGAATTCGCCTCTTCCCTTAACAAAATTGGCGTGCCGTACTCGGTTGCCTACGCGGTTTCCCTCAGCCTGCGTTACATTCCCGACGTGCAGAAGGACTTTGAGAACATCTCTCACGCGCAGCAGGCGCGCGGCGTTGAGCTTTCGCGGAAGGTGTCGCTGGTACGCCGCATAAAAGGCGCGTCGCGGATACTTCTGCCTCTGGTGTTTTCTTCGCTTGAGCGCATTGACGTAATCAGCCGCGCCATGGAACTGCGCGGTTTTGGTAAACATAAAAAACGCACGTGGTATTCGGAGCGTCCGTTTACCCGCGCTGACGCGCTTACACTCGTGATTGCGGTGCTACTGTTTATTTTTGGTATATGGCTTACATTCCGCGACGGTAACCGGTTCTATAACCCATTTCAGTAAAGCGATCAAAGACTCTTAGGAAAAGAGATCAAGGACTTTTTGGAAAGAGATCAAGTCCTCTCAGGAAAGAGATCAAGTCCTCTCAGGAAAGAGATCAAGTCCTCTCAGGAAAGAGATCAAGTCCTCTTGGAAAAGAGATCAAGTCCTCTCAGGAAAGAGATCAAGTCCTCTTGGAAAAGAGATCAAGTCCTCTTGGAAAAGAGATCAAGTACTCTTGGGGAAACAAAGCCGCCGCGCTTAATAACCAAAACGCATACGGGAAGCCTTGACAAGCGGCTTTAGAACAAAGGATACTTGGCCGATAAGGAGTCTGTTATGTCATTATTCATTACGTTTGGCATTTTAGCCTTTGTCTTAATCATCGCGCTTGCATTCATCGTTAAGTTTTTTTTCCACCATACGCTTATTGGTTCCTTGTTCCTTCCCCTGCTGGTATATATCGAGATAAGTATAGGACTTGGTTTGCTTGTAGGAAAGTATGGAAGCCCTCTCTGGTTTCTGTGGGTGGTTCCGCTTGAGTTGATTCTGGGCGTAGTGTTTGTTCAACTGTTAATCAAAGAAATCACCCGTCCCATACGGGAGGTTAATGAAATGATAAGCCAGCTCGCCGAAGGTAAGGGCAACCTGCTCATCAGATTGAAAGAGGATGAGCAGAATGAAATAGGCTTTCTGGGGAAAGAGTTTAACGCCTTTATTGAATACCTGAGCAGTCTGATTGGCCAAATACGGGATGGTTCCGGTCAAACGGAAACAAATACTGAAGCCCTGCATAAAATGATTGAAAAGGTACAGTCAAGAATGTCGGAGATTTCTGAGGCAACCGGCGCGATTAAAGATACGATTCTCACGCAGAGCGAGAGTACGCTTCATGTTTCCTCGGAACTGGATACGATTGCCCATACCTTAAAAGCCCAGAATGATATAATCAGTCAGCAGGCGGATCATATCACTGAAAGTTCTTCCACGATAGAGGAACTGATGCAAAGCATCCAGCAGGTTGTCGAGTATCTGAGGACGAGCGCTACTGAATGTGACAATCTGAATAAGCATGTTGAAACAGGCCGCACTGATCTCAAGACCCTTAAGGAAAACGTTGAGTTACTGCACAGCCAGTCAAATACGGTATTCGAGGCGAACAAGGTTATCAATGTTATTGCCAGCCAGACCAACCTGCTTGCCATGAACGCCGCGATTGAAGCGGCGCACGCAGGCGCGGTTGGGAGCGGTTTCGCGGTTGTGGCTGAGGAAATACGGAAACTCGCGGAAAATTCCAGCCAGCAATCGAAAATAATTAACGGTAGCATGAAGCAGCTTAAAGAAGCGATTGAGCTTGCGGTTAAAGCAACAGACAGCACGCACGCCTCTTTTGACCGCATCTTCGGTTCAATCCAGACCGTAACCGGTAATGAGCGGGAGATACTGCTTATGGTTAATCAGGAGGCGAGTCATACCGGAAAAATCCTTGACGACCTTACCCAGCTAAAAGAAATTACGCACACTATTGCTGACGGCTCGGTACAGGTTTTATCCAAGAGCGATTCGATCGATGAGGAAATGAAAAAGCTGAGGTCAATCACCGGGGATGTGAAGAAGTCGTCCATCACGATTTCTTCGCAGGCGTGTGAAACGGATATACTGGTGGAGCAGTCGCTCCAAGTGCTGAATCAAAACCTTGCCAGCGCCGCAGAGGTCAAAGACATGGTTTCGATATTCAAGCTGCATAAACAGACCGCTACTGAAGCCAGCGCCCAGAAAAGGGAAACGATAAAAGGAACCGTAGTTCTCTCCTGGGTTGAGCAGATAAAAGAAAAATACGGGGAGAATAAGTGGAAGGAGATTCTGAAACTATCGGGTTTGCCGGAAACCCAGCAGTTTATGCATAACTCCGATATTCCTAATGAGCAGGCTGCCAAGATATTGAGTAGTATCGGCACGGTTCTCAAACTAGGCCAGCAGGAGGCAGCCGATCTTGTTGGGGAATACTGGATAAGCGTCTTTGCGCCCAAGATTTACAAGGCGTATTATCGCCAGTACAAAACCGCGAAAGACTTTGTTCTGGGGCTGGACGCGATACACGAGCAAGTAATGCGGAACATACCCAACGCGCATCCGCCTCGCTTTGATATAGAAACCGTTAATGACCATACCCTTATCGTGCATTATAAATCACACCGGAAGAAAACGTTTAGTCCCTACTTTTTTGGCGCAATCAAAGGCATAGGCGCTTACTACCATATGCCTATAGGGATTAAGAAGATCTCTGACGACACGGTGGAGTTACAGTTTAAACAACCATGAGCGGCATAAAAACGATAAGCGCGGAACAGCTTGCCGCGTACATTGATCATACCCTGCTTAAAGCTCAAGCCACACGCGCAGAGTTTGAAAAGCTCTGCGCCGAAGCTGTGCGGCATTGTTTTGCCTCAATAGCGATAAACCCCGCGCAGCTTGTCTTCTGCCGCAAACAGCTTGAAGGCAGCGGTATGCGCCTGAGCGTGTGCGTGGGTTTTCCCCTGGGGCAGAACACCAAAGACATGAAGTTCCTTGAAGCCATGACCGCGATACAGGAAGGCGCGAATGAGATTGACTATGTGATAAACATCACTGAACTCAAAGCCAAAAACTTTCGTTATGTCGAAGATGAGATGAACAGCATCGTAACGCTTTGCCGCGTGAATCATGTGCTTTCAAAAGTGATCTTTGAGAACTGCTATCTCAGTGACGAGGAAAAGCGGGAACTCTGCCGCATTGCCCTTGCGGTCTGCCCGGACTTCATCAAAACCTCGACAGGCTTTGGTTCCGGCGGCGCGACTCTTGAGGATGTACGGCTTATGAAGGACTTGGTTGGCGACAAGATCAAGATAAAAGCCGCTGGTGGTATCCGCAATCTCAAAACCGCCCTTGCCATGCTTGACTGCGGCGCGGAACGCATCGGGTCTTCAGCCGGCGTTGCTATCATTGAGGAATTAAAGGCTAGACCTGTGTTTTAAGCCGCAACCACCGAAAGTTTTGAAACAGGTTCAGGGAGCTAAGTTTATGGAATCGCTATGTACCAACGCGAAGGAACTTCTTTCCAGATGGAAGGGAGATCGCTATATATTTGGGCGCGGTGTGCTGGGTGAACTTGGTCCGCTTGCCGCGAAGTTTGGTAAGAGCGCCCTTGTGGTCTGCAACACGACCTATACGGAGGCTGTTTCCGCCTCGCTCGCAAAAGCCGGCGTGTCCCTTGCGGGCGCTCGTGTGGCGCGGGGCGCTGGTACCAATACCCCGCGTGAGGATGTGTACCGTATCGAGACTTATATACTTCAGTACAAGCCTGATGTGATCATAGCGGCAGGCGGCGGTTCAACAATAGACGCCTGTAAAGCGGCTAACTTTCTTGCCACTCTGGGCAGAGATATTACGCCTGAGCTTGATCACTACTTTGGAACCGGCGTGGTAAGCGCGGAACTCCAGAAGACCGGAAAAAAACTCTACCCGCTCATTGCGGCGCAGACTGCGGCAAGTTCCGGCGCTCACCTTACCAAGTATTCCAATGTCACAGACCCAGTGAAGGGGCAGAAAAAGCTCGTGGTTGACGAGGCGCTTACGCCTCAGTACGCGCTTTTTGACTATGACCTTACAGCCTCCATGCCCCGGAGCGTTACGATAGACGGCGCCTTAGACGCCATTGCCCATTGTATCGAAGTGTTCAGCGGTAGTTCCGCTGAAACGTATGACCTTGCCGCTCAAATCACCGAGACAGCGGTGGAACTGACGATTCAGTACGCCCCGAATGTGATCGCTAACCCTAACGACATGGAAGCGCGAGAAGCCCTGGGCATGGCTACCGATCTTGGCGGCTATGCCATCATGGTAGGCGGTACTAACGGGGCGCATCTTACGAGTTTTTCATTGGTAAACCTCACCAGCCACGGAAGCGCCTGCGGCATCATGAATCCATACTACATGGTTTTCTTTGCCCCGAAGATTGAAAAGCAGCTCCGGCTAGTCGGCTCACTCTTCAAGAAACACGGCTATATAGAAAGAAACCTTAACGCGCTTTCCAGCAAAGACCTGGGGCTGGCGGTGGCGAAAGCAATGCTTGCCTTTAGCAAGTCCATTGGCGCACCCACCACGCTGAAAGACCTTCCCGGGTTCAACGACACGTATATTGACAAGGCGCTTGAGGCGGCTAAAGACCCGCAACTTGAAATGAAGCTGAAGAATATGCCCGTGCCGTTCACCTCCGCTCTAGTGGATGAGTACATGGGACCAATACTTCGTGCGGCGGTGAACGGGGATTTCTCTCTCATCAAGACAGGGAACTGGTAGACATAAATGAAGTATTAGGCGGATCGCGATTTGATCTTCGTTAGACGTTACGGACTACCGGCTATCCGCGAAAGAGCAGCCAGTACAGGACATAATAGACCGGAGCGGCAAAACAGATGGAATCAATGCTGTCCAGCACTCCGCCGCGGCCCGGAATCAGGGAGCCTGAGTCCTTGGCGCCGACGCTTCGCTTCATCGCTGATTCGGCAAGGTCGCCAAGGCAGCCGGCTAGACCAACGGCTAGTCCCAGAATCAGGCCGGCCAGCGGCGCGGGTAGAACCTTTGCGGTAAACGCGGCTGGAATACAGAAGACGGCTACCATGCCCAGGATCACGGAAAACCCAAGCCCGCCGATGAAACCCGCCACACTCTTGTTGGGACTGACCCTGATGATGCCGCGATTGTTCTTGCCAAACAGCATACCTGTAGCCCAAGCCGCCGAGTCGTTGCTTATGGGGATAAGCAGGAAGATGAGAATCACCATGTTCGCATGAGGCCAGCTTGCCATGCCGATGAGCCATGCAATAAAAAACCCGGGGTAGAGAAGCGTGGCAAGACCTACTGATATGGAGCCAAGCGCATCTTTGAGCTTGTCCTCAGGCACAAAGATTCTGGATATAAGGAGCCAAGCCGCGCCGATTGCAATAAAGATCGGCGCGATCCGGTAGTCAACGCCAAAGCTCACGTTCAGGGTCATGGCAAGCGGACAGGCCGCGCCAAGAAGCATGGGTTCGGGCTTGGAAAGTGAAAAGCCGCCTTTCCGTTTCAGGAGCGCCGCGAATTCATTGGCGCCAAGCGCGCTCAGGATTATAGCCACACAGTTGGCGGCAAGATGATGTTGATGGGGCAATAGAAGCACAGCGCTGAGAGCAGCGGGAACCCCGATAAAAAAGACGAGGAAGCGTTCCACAATTTTAGGGACTTGCATATTAACTCCACTTAAGACCGGCCTGACGGCTGTTTTACCCCGCCAAAGCGCCGGTCGCGCTGTTGGTATGCCGCGATTGCGAGGTCAAGGTCGGCTTCGGTCCAGTCAGGCCAGAGTTTGTCAGAAAAGTAGAATTCGCTGTACGCACTTTGCCATACAAGAAAGTTGCTGCTCCGCAAGTCTCCACCGGTTCTAATGACGAGGTCGGGATCAGGCACGTCAGGGTTATCCAGATGGTCCCGAATGCTTTGCTCGGTGATAGCCGCGTTTGTTCGCGCAAGCCGTTGAACCGCACGTGTGATTTCGTCCCTGCCTCCGTAGTTAAGCGCGAGTATCACCTGGAGGCCGTCAAATTGCTTTGTTTCCTCGCACACGTCGCGCAGGTCTTGCGCCACATCCGGCGGTAGACCTGCGCTGTCTCCGGCGTGCCGGGTGCGGATATAGTTTTCGCGGTAAAAGTCGAGTTCCCGCTTGAGGTGCTGTTTTACCAATCCCATGATAAACCCTACTTCCGAGGCGCTACGCTTCCAGTTCTCGGTTGAAAAAACATAGAGCGTGAGGTACTGCACGCCCCGATCACTGACTGCTTTGACGATTTTTTTGGCGGTTGTAAGCCCCTCAAGATGACCCTGAGTACGCGGTCGGTTTCTTGAGGCGGCCCAGCGGCCATTCCCATCCATGATGATCGCGATATGGGTAGGCGGATGTTTATCATCGGCTTGGGGTTCAGGCATCAGACTTCCATTATTTCTTTGTCTTTTTCTTCCAGAGCCTGATCGACTTTCTTGATGTAGGTGTCGGTGAGCTTTTGTAGTTCATCTCCGGTTTTTTTCTCTTCGTCTTCCGAGAGACTGGCGTCTTTGAGGAGCTTTTTCAGTTCATCATTACCGTCGCGGCGTATGTTTCGTATGGCAACGCGGCTCTGCTCCGCGTACGTTCTGGCTTGCTTGGCGATGTCCTTGCGCCGTTCCTCAGTGAGCGGCGGAATGGCAATACGAATCACCTTGCCGTCGTTGCTGGGGTTAAGCGACAGCTCTGATGAGCGAATCGCCCTCTCGATTTCGCTGATAAGCGCCTTATCCCAAGGGCTGATAACCACAAGACGGGCCTCTGGAATCGTGATGTTCGCCACTTCCCGCAACGGGGACTTGGCGCCATAGCTGTCAACCCGAATCTTGTCAAAGAGAGCTGCCGACGCCCTGCCGGTACGCAGGGAGGCAAAGCTGTCGTGCAGACTCGCAAGGGTTTTCTTCATCTTTTCTTCTGAGGTTTGAATAACATTTCCCATAATAAAATCCTTTTTAACGTGGGTACGATAACCGTAAGGGAAAAAATATATACCCTTACGGTAAACGATTTACTGTCCTACCTTGAAGTACACATAGTCGCTTATGGTCAGTGTCGCGCCAAGCTCTTTGCCGCAGTTGGCAAGTACCTGAGCGACCGAGAGCTTTTCATCCTTAACATAGCCCTGATCCAGTAGGCAGAGGCTCTTGAGATACTTCGAGACCTTGCCCTTGAGGATATTGTCGAGGGCTGCTGCCGGTTTCCCCTTGAGGCTTTCGTCAGCTTCCATCTGCTTGCGGAAGATTTCTTCCTGCTCGGCGACAAAAGCCGCGTCGAGCTGCTTCCGGTCAATAACAAGCGGGTTTGCCCACGCAATGTGCATAGCCAGCCCGTGCGCCAATTCCTTGAACGCCTCCTGCGCGAGAACCTCCGGCTTGTCAACCGCGATTTTCACCGCTACGCCGATGTTACCCTCGCCGTGGATGTACTCGGCGATGCTCTCATTGGCTTCGGCTTTGATAACCTGCATCCGCTTTAAGCCCATGTTTTCCCGAATCTTGGTTGCCAAGTCTGTTACCATGCTAGTAAGTTCCTCGTTAACGCTGGTGTAGCCCTTTTCGAGAACGCGATCTGCAATGGCGCTGCCCAGAGCGATAAAATCAGGGCTGCGAGCCACAAAGTCGGTTTCAGCCGCCAGTTCCACGAGAACCACTGTATCGCCCTTTGTCTTAATAAAGACCTTACCCTCGTTGGTCGCCCGATCCGAGCGTTTCTCCACTGCCGCAAGCCCTTTTTCTTTAAGCAACTTTTCCGCCCTATCAAAATCGCCGTCGGTTTTAACAAGAGCATTCTTACATTCCATCATGGCGGCTCCGGTCTTTTCCCGAAGCCGCTTTACATCAGCCGCGCTGATAACCGCCATATTCTTCTCCTCTGTGTTTGTTTATGCCTCGCCATAGACCTTGTCAACATCAACTGGAAGCTCGTCTTCTTCCTCGCGTTCCTCACGAATCTCCGTACTGGCGCTGGCAACAAACGGCGCTTCTGACGAATAGGAAGCGATGTCAACCTCCCGATCCTCTTCTTTGATGGAAACATCGGTCAGAATGTTTTCCATATCCTCATCCTCGTCGCCCAGGGTTTCAATGATCTGGAGTCCAACCTCGTTATCCGCTTCCACCACCGAGTTAGCCACAATTTGAGTGAAGAGCGTGATCGCCCGAATCGCGTCGTCATTGCCCGGAATAGGGTAGTCAATGCCTTCGGGGTTACAGTTGGTGTCAACCACCGCGACAATGGGGATTCCCATGCGCTGGGCTTCGGTTACGGCAATGGCTTCCTTGCGGGTATCGATAATAAAAAGGATGCCCGGAAGCTCCTTCATATCCTTTATGCCGCCTAGGTTCTTCTGGAGGCGGGAACGCTCCTTGCCAAGTCCCGCGATCTCTTTCTTGGTGAGGTTCTCAAACGTCCCGTCCACTTCCATCTTTTCCAGCTTTTTAAGACGAAGCAGGGACTTCTTAATCGTAACAAAGTTCGTGAGCATACCGCCGAGCCAGCGATTGTTCACATAGAACATACCGCAGCGCTCCGCTTCTTTCTGGATCGCCTGTTGCGCCTGTTTTTTGGTACCCACAAACAACACGGTCTTGCCCTGCGCCACGGTTTTACGAACCGCGTCGTAGGCGTCCTTGCTGGCCTGAATGGTTTTTTGCAGATCAATGATGTGAATCCCATTCCGTTCCGCAAAGATGTACTTCTTCATCCGCGGGTCCCAGCGTTTTACCTGATGGCCGAAGTGTACGCCTGACTCAAGCAGGCTTTTCATCGTTACAACCGCCAAAGTTTCCTCCCATGTCCGCGCTTTTGTCAGCGCGGCGCCTTCCCTTTATCTCACCGCGTCAGAGGCGCTATACGCCCGCGCAGTGGAAATTGATTGACCGGCAACGCCAGCCTTGTTTTAAGGAACATCGGTCCGCGTGAACCGTCCATTCCTATTGATTGCCCCCGTAAGGATAACCATTTTCTCTTAACATGACATAGAACTCACGAATAGGCAAGCCTACGATAGAACTGTACGAACCATTGATCTCAGATACATAACAGCCGGCAAGCCCTTGTATCTTGTACGCGCCAGCCATGCCCTGCCATTCACCAATGTTAAGGTACCACTCGATCTCCCCCTCGGAAAGCGGCGCGAATGTTACCGTGCTGACCACAGTTCGGGAATCAATGGAACGATTCCTCCCATTGTAAAGGGCAACTGCGGTTACTACCTCATGCTCCCTGCCCTGCAAAGCCGTCAACATACGTTTAGCGTCGTCCCGGTCCTTGGGCTTGCCGAAGATAGTCCCGCCAAGCGAAATGATCGTGTCAGCCCCGCAGATCCAGGGCGGCATACCGCTTTTAAGCAGGTCGAGAATTTTGTTCACCTTTTTCAGCGCCATGGCTTCGGCTATCTCACGAGGATTAGTCGCATCCCCGTAGTTTTCATCTATCAGCGCTGGCATGATACTGAATGGTAGGTCAAGGAGACGAAAAAACTCCTGTCTCCTTAGAGAACCGGATGCCAAGATGATAGGCTCCATGTATATACCGCCTTTATGTTTATTGGTCTGTCTGGCGCAATCAATACGCTTGTACCAAACGCAACCATACCCCTTCCTCACAACAGGAGGGTTAATACCCTACCTCTTGGAGCAAGAATTCTTTATCTGAATCTTATCCTATACTCACGCCTTTTGTCCAGTAAGCCAACTGGCGTTGCAGACGACGCTATTGACAGGCTTGCCCTCTCCTGACTACCTTTTTGCGATATATGATAACTATTACCGATATGAGTCTTGTATTTGGGGAACGCACGCTTTTCAAGGACGTGAACCTCAAATTCACCCCGGGCAACTGTTACGGGATCATTGGCGCGAACGGGGCGGGCAAGTCCACGTTTCTCAACATACTTTCCGGCGACATGGAACACGACAAGGGCGAAATCTCCGTAAGTTCCGGCCAGCGTATCGCGGTTCTGAGGCAGGACCACTTTGCTTTTGAAGAGTATCCGGTGCTTGAAACCGTGATTATGGGCTATCCCAAGCTCTACGCCATACAAAAAGAGCGCGAAGCCATCTATGCCAAAGAAAACTTCTCCGAGGAAGACGGAATGAGGGCAAGCGAGCTTGAGGCTGACTTCGCTGATCTGGGAGGCTGGGAAGCTGAGGCGCAAGCCAGCCAACTGCTCTCCGGCTTGGGGCTTGACGAGGCTGACCACGGGAAGACCATGGCTGAACTGGACGAAACCCGCAAAGTACGGGTCCTGCTCGCTCAGGCGCTTTTCGGTAATCCCGACATACTCCTGCTCGACGAGCCAACCAACGGCCTTGACCTTGAGTCAATCGCGTGGCTGGAAGACTTCCTCATCGACTTTCCCAATACCGTCATCGTGGTCAGCCACGACCGGCACTTCCTCAACGCGGTCTGTACCCATACCTGCGACATCGACTTCGGCAAGATTACGCTCTATTCGGGTAACTACGACTTCTGGTATCAGATAAGCCAGATGCTCCAAAAGCAGGCGAGGGACCAGCTTAAAAAGCGTGAGGAAAAAGCCAAAGACCTCAAAGAGTTTATCCAGCGCTTCGCGTCCAACGCCTCCAAGAGCAGACAAGCCACAAGCCGTAAAAAAGTGCTTGAAAAGCTCGACCTTGAAAACATCACTGTTACCAGCCGGAAGTTCCCTTACGTTGGCTTCAAGCCGGAACGGGAGATCGGAAACAACGTACTCAGGATTGAAAAACTGTCCGCGGAATCCGCCAGCCTGCAAGACTTTTCCCTCATCGTGAACAAGGGAGACAAGATCGCCTTTGTGGGCATTGAGCATCAAGCCAAAACCGCGCTCTTTGACCTTATAAGCGGGGTTATCCAGCCGGCTTCCGGCGCATTCTACTGGGGTCAGACCACCGCGTTTTCCTATTACCCCAAAGAAAACTCCAGCTTTTTCAATTCAGACCTCTCAATAGTGGATTGGCTGAAGCAATACTCGCCGAATCAGGACGACACCTATGTACGCGGCTTCCTGGGGCGTATGCTTTTTTCAGGGGACGAGGCTCTGAAGCCGGTAAACGTGCTTTCCGGCGGCGAAAGAGTTCGCTGTATGCTTTCGCGCATGATGCTTTCCGGCGCAAACGTGCTAATTCTGGACGAGCCAACCAATCACCTTGACCTTGAGAGCATAAGCGCGCTCAACGACGGCCTTGTCGCGTTCCCCGGCGTGGTCCTGTTCAATTCCCATGACCACGAATTTGTCAATTCAGTTGCCAACCGCATTGTCGAAATCGTCTGCGGCGGCGTCATTGACCGTATGATGCCCTTTGACGACTACCTTGCGGACGCTTCGGTCAAGGCGCTCCGCGCCAACGCCTATCACCACGCTGAACGCCTTCGCATCTAGCCCCTGTGCGGCCTCTTCGCCAACAGCGATACGGGGCTTTTCGACCGATTCCACCACAACAGTTTTGTAAAAACCGGACTAAAGCATACGTTTTAGACCGGCAGAACTTTTCCTCATAAGGGTAAAAGTTTTTTCTGTGTTGGCAGAACTTGCCTACATGTCGGCAAACCTTCTTTTTGTGTCGGCAGAACTTTTCCTCATGAGGAAAAAACCTTTCCTCATGAGGAGAGAACTTTTCCTTATGAGGAGAGAACTTTTCCTCACAAGGAAAAAAGTTTTCCTCATGAGGAGAGAAGTTTTCCTCATAAGGAAAAAGATTTTCCTCATGAGGGCAAAAGTTTTCCTCATGAGGAGAGAACTTTTCCTCATGAGGGCAAAAGTTTTCCTCATGAGGAGAGAAGTTTTCCTCATGAGGAGAGAAGTTTTCCTCATAAGGAAAAGACTTTTCCTTGAGGTGGATAGACCTTCCACGGCGGAATTCATGAGATTTGCGATGATTGTCAATACCAATGAAATAGTTAAGTGAAGGGAATATGCGTGTTTGTTACGGTTTTAA
>JAITFA010000193.1 GCA_031281685.1 Treponema sp.
CGCATGAGATGATCAGGATTGCGAAGAAGAAGGCGGCGGCTCAGGCAATACCGTTGGTGCAGTCGCACTGCGCGAGCTGTAGTTCGTTGCGGAATGTGCTGGCGGCGGCGAAGAGGGACGGCGTGAATATGGAGGACAAGGGTCTCAAGGAGGAGAGACATTCTTGACAAGTCCCTTGCCTAAAGGCAGGGGCTTGTAGATCGGGCTGATAGCTCGGCTTGCTCTACAAGGTTTCCGCTCAATGGCTCTGCTTGGGAAGCAAGCTCCGGCATAGCTACTATGGGAGGTGTCAGAGACATGGCGCCTTAAAGATGTCAGTTATCCTTGGGTTCCTGCGGGTTTCCCGTTTGACAGTTTGTACCAGAAATGATACGCTATTACTGATGGCCTTCCAATCAAATGAAAAAATCATTACCGTCCGCTTTTTTAAGACCCCAGCGGGAAATGAGCCGGTACGGGATTGGCTGAAAAAACAAACTGCCGAGGCTAAAAAAGCCATTGGCGAGGATATAAAAGCGGTTGAATTTTTATGGCCCCTTGGATATCCCCAGGTTACCAAACTGGATAAAGATTTATGGGAAATACGAACCAACCTTACCGATAGCATTTGTCGGGTGTTTTTTACGGTAACAGCAGGTTTCATGGTTCTGCTTCACGGCATTATTAAAAAAGACCAAAAAACACCCAAACAGGATTTGGATTTGGCCAAAAAAAGAAGAGACTCTATCTTGAGTGGAGGACTTTAGAATGAACAATCAGTTTATTGGCAGTTCTTTTGATGACTTTCTTGAAGAAGAAAAGATTGGAGAAGAGGTGGAAGCCGGGACAATTAAAAAGATCATTGCGTATCAACTGCGGGAGACATTGGAGAAAGAACACATGACAAAAACTGAACTGGCTCAACGGTTGTCCACCTCACGGGCTGCTGTTGACCGCCTTCTTGATCCCGACAACGAATCTGTTACGCTCCTTACCCTTAAAAAAGCGGCTTCTGTTCTGGGCAAGAAACTAAAACTCGCGCTGGTATAGGTGTACCTTTGAAGCGCGGGCAAATCCTGCGGGGTTTGGGCGAACCCTTGCATAAGAGCTGCTCTCGTCAAGGCCGGACGCGCAAAAGCCCGATGACAGCGCGATGTTGCGGATTGAATAAATAACGTTATGCTAGTATCCTTACCCCTATGAAAAAGATACAGTATCTGCTTTTAGTGTGCGTACTTTGTGCGTCGCACGGCCTGCTTTACGCGCAAACCTCTATCAACATGACCGATGTTCTCGGAAGGCGGGTGAGCTTGAGCGCGATCCCGCAGCGGATTATAAGCCTCAGCCCGGGTGTTACCGAGATACTCTTTGCCATTGGCGCGGGGGCGCAGGTGGTGGGCGTTACCGAGTACTGCAACTATCCGCCGGAAACCGCGAACCGGACTAAGGTCGGCGGGTTTTCGGGCATCACGGTTAATGTTGAACAGATCGTGGTACTCAAGCCGGACATGGTTATTGTCTCCGGGGAGATGCACGAGCGTATCATTGCCTTACTCGACGGGCTTGGGATCAAGTCCTTTGCAGTTGAGCCATCCAGCTTTGCTCAGGTTTACACGACCATAGAAACCATAGGCCGGCTCACGGGGCATGAGTCAGGCGCGTCCCGTGTAACTGCCACTATGCGCGCCAAGATCATGCGGGCGCAGACGCAGCGCGGGAATCGGGAACGGCCCGGCGTGTTCTGGGAACTGAGCGACGATCCGCTTATGAGTACCGGCGGCAATACTTTTATCAGCGAAGCCATCAGTCTGGCTGGCGGGAGAAACATTTTTGAGGACCTTAGTGAGCGTTGGCCCATAGTGAGTACGGAACAGGTGCTTTTGCGAAAGCCCGCGTGGATTCTGGCTGGTGACGATCACGGCGTGATTATCGAGCCGCAGACGCTTGCGCGGCGTCCGGGCTGGTCGGCTTTGCCAGCGGTGCGGGATAAGCACGTGGCGTTGGTGAATGCGGATATGCTCTACCGTTACGGGCCCCGCCTTGCCGATGCGGTGCTGGCTATTGCCAACATTTTGTTTGCGGACTGAACCAGTTCTCTTAATTAAGGAGCGCCCAACTGCTGAAGCGTTTTTCTCCACTGATGATCCTTCTCACTCTGCTCCTAATTCCGGCATTTGTGCTTGGCCTAGCCCTTGGTTCAGTGCTTTTTAGCCCAACGCAGCTCATTGAGGCATTGCGCGACACAGAAGGAACAACGGCGCTTATTCTGTTTGAGATACGGCTTCCCCGTCTGATTTTAGCAATGGCGGTGGGCGCAGCCCTCGCGGTGTCAGGCGCGGCGTTTCAGGGCATCTTTCGCAATTCGCTGGCTGACCCGTATGTGATAGGCGCGTCATCGGGCGCGGCTCTGGGCGCGGCTGTTGCCGTGAGCGCTGGGCTGACGTTTGTCGGGCCTGTTTCGCCAATATCACTCTGCGCCTTTTGCGGCGCGTTGATAGCGGTTGCTCTGGCTTTTAGCATAGCGCGAAGCGCGGGCAATCCGCCGCCCGCGACCGCGCTCCTGCTTGCCGGAACAGCCCTCAGCGCACTCTTTTCCTCCCTGCTTTCGCTCATACTTCTGCTCAAGGATCAGGCGTTTCAGCGGGTGTATTTCTGGCTTCTGGGCAGCCTTAACGGAACCACATGGTCAGCCTTGCCAGCGGTTCTGCCGGTGATGGCGCTTGGCTGTGTCATCGTGTTTTTGCACGCCCGTCCCCTTGACCTGCTTTTACAGGGCGAAGACGTAGCCGAGAGTCTGGGCATTGAGGTACGAAAAACCCGCGTAGCCATCGCATTTGGCGCGGCGCTTGCTACAGCCGCCGCTGTTTCCGCCTCCGGCGTCATCGGCTTTGTGGGACTCATCGTCCCGCATACTATGCGGCTCCTCATCGGACCGTCGCACAAACGGCTTCTGCCCAGTTCCGCGCTTGCCGGTGCCTTGCTGGTACTTGTGGCGGACTGCGTGGCGCGAAGCGCGGCGGGAAGCCTTGAGTTGCCTATCGGCATTATCACGTCTTTATGTGGAGCGCCGTTCTTTATCTGGCTCCTTATCCGCCACGGCGGACGCCTCGGACGCTTATAAACATGGATACCCTGAAACTTGTCCCCCGGCTGGAACTGGAACAACTTTCCATAGGCTTTGGTAAAAAGCCGATCCTGAGTAACCTGACCCTTGCCGTTAAGCCGGGCGAACTGATCGCGCTGGCCGGTCCCAACGGGAGTGGGAAAACCACGCTCCTCAAAACCATCGGAGGACTTTTGAAACCGCTCATTGGCGCGGTGATGCTTGACGGACGGGACATTACGCTTATGGGCAAGCGGGAAAAGGCGCTGAAAATCAGTCTGCTCTTCCAAAGCGCCACATCCGACTGGGGCTTCACGGTTGAGGAGCTGGTAAACCAAGGGCGTTTCCCCCACCACGGTTTTTTTAGAAAAGGCGCGGCGAAAAACACGGAACAGACAACGGTCTTAGACAATAGCATCGTGGAAAAGGCGATACGCTCTGCCGGCTTGGTGGGCTTTGAACATCGTGTGGTAACCGAGCTGTCAGGCGGCGAGTTTCAGCGGGTACTCATTGCCCGCGCTATGGCTCAGGCAGCGGGTTTGCTCCTGCTAGACGAGCCGGCCAATAACCTTGACCCAAAGTATCAGTACATGGTGATGAATCTGGTACGTTCAATGACCACCTTTGGCCGTGTCGCCATTGTGAGCCTCCACGATCTCAACCTTGCCAGCCTCTACGCGGATCGGGTCATGCTCGTGGGTAACGGCGGCCTTGTGGCAATGGGCAAGCCAAGCGAAGTGTTACGGGAAGATATCCTTGAAGCTGTCTTCGGCATCCCCTTGGTGATTGCCCCGCACGTCCACAATCCCTGTATACAGGCTGTGTTTCCACCCCTGCCAAACCTACCGGAGCGGCCTGTGTGAGGTTGTTAGACGATGATCTCAATCAAGCGTTGGTTACTGATATTTTTCTGTTTCTTATCACTTGTTTCCCTCTATGCTCAGTCGTCCTTTTTACCACTATCCAACACAGCGCTGGAACAAGAACGCCGTGAGGCGCTGATTGACGCGCTCAATGCCCGTGAGGTTCTGTTTGAAGAACGTTCTCTGTTTTCCACCGGAGGCTTTGGCTCGTCAATCTATGTTAGCTTTTATCCAGAAACCCCAGAGCCTAAAGCTCCCGGCACGCGGCTGATATTGGCGATCCCGCTCGCGGGAACTAAGGCTTCAGAAGGCGCGTTTTCGTTTGGCATAGAGGTCGGACTTGCGTTCATTGAAGCAATCCGCGAACAGAGCGAGCTTCTTTCAATACCTGTGACCATCGCCTTTCTGGGAGACGAGACCGCGAAGCTGCCAAAAGAACAGAGGCGCCCCCATCTGGGGCTGACAGACCTGTATACCACGCTCGACAGTCCTGAAACCACGGTTCTGCTGTATGTAGACATAGAAGCAGCGCCGGAACAAGTGCTTATCCACCACGGCGCGGCATATATCATCACCGCTCGAAACGCGCTTGAAGGCTTGAACAGACTGTTCAAAAGTCAGCGCATCCCTTATACACTGGCGGTTCGTTTCAACGAGCTATACAAACTTGGCTTTGTTGACGGACCAGACGTGATCACTGACGCGGCTGAACAGGAAATCAACGCGCTCTATCTGGAAGCTGGAAAGCGCCCGCGAGCTGCCAATGGCGCGACTATAACCCCTCGGAGTCTGGCGGATACGCTTGCCAGCTATGCCGCGTCCCTCACCCTGACGGTAGAGAATCTTGACTATCACTTCCTGATTCTTGACTTGTTCGGGAATCTTATCATTATCTCGGAAACACTGGCTGTTACGCTTTTTGCGCTGATTATGGCTGTGTTTTTATTTGCCCTGCTCGTTTATACCATTATCCATCGCAGGCGCTGGCTCATGCGGTGGGCGACTTTCATCAGGCGTATCTGGGTTCCCGCGCTTTTTGTTGCTGTTATGATACTGTGCTTGGAGGTCTCCGGCTCGTTTATCTCGCTGGTATCAAACGTATTCGCCATTGATCCGCGCATTGTTGATTATGGGCGGGCAGGTTTTAAAATACTTATGGCGCTGTTTCTGTTTTCCCTATTCGCTCCCCTACAGCAGGTACTCAGGATACCGCGAAGGGCTATTTTCTACGGCAGTATCGCCATACTTTTTGTTACGCTGGGCGTGTTTATCGCAATCTTTGTTGATATTACGCTTATACCCTTGCTGCTGTCGGTCTTTCTGCTTACGACTCTGGGTGGTTTTATCAGAATCCCGTTTTTGACATATCTCTGCGCCTTTTCTCTGCCTATACTCTGTTTCGCTCGATTCCTGAATATACTTGCCGTTGGCGGTGAGAAACTCGCCGGCATCATACTTTCAGCAAACATTCGGAATTCTCTCTACTTCACCGTTACTATCTTACCTTTTATGCTCATACTTGAACGGGCGAAGGCGCTTTCCGATCATCGGCACGGGTTTAAGAAACTGCCAAGCATATCGAGTATAGACAGACAACAGAGAGCCATTATTATCCGGCGGCTTATACACTCGGCAGGCAGCTTGCTGGCTGGCTTGATGGTATTCGCGGTGTATATGAACTGGCTGGCAAAGGTTCCCCTGACAGAAGCGGAGCGGCGGAATGTTGTTGAGGAG
>JAITFA010000194.1 GCA_031281685.1 Treponema sp.
GCCAAATATGGTAGAGCAGAACGTAAAATACGGTCACGGTAATAGAGGTGATAAGTTTGCCGATTTCAAGACCCACCGGATGGGCGCTTGTGCCGCCGTTCCAGAGCGCATAAACGCGGGGAATCAAGTGAAAGGCGTCCCCAAAGCCAAGAACCAGTACCATGATCCCAACGAGCAGCGTTTGCCGGTTTCCTGATGAACGCCTGAGAAACATAAAGCCCAGCGTAATAGCAGTAACAAGATAAAAAATATCAAAAATAGTTTCACCAATAGCCATAGCGTATCTCCCTTAGTGGTGAGAAACAGCGTTTCGTTTCCGCAGGCTATTCAGAGTCATATGTAATCAACGTCCGAACCGGAATATCGTGGAGGATTTTTTCATAGTGGAGGAACGGCAAGCCGATAATACCGAAAATTTCAGTAACCACCGCCCCGGCTGCGGTGATAAGCTCACACGCCGCGCCCAGGGTTCCGCCTGTGGCAATGAGGTCGTCCATGAGTAGAACGCGCTTGTCCTTAGGCACGTCAGCCTCATGCACCTCGATTTCCGCTTCAGCGTACTCAAGCTGATACTTTCTGCTTATGGTCTTACCCGGCAATTTACCCTTCTTGCGAATCAGGATGAGGGGAATTCCCATACGAACCGCGAATGGCGCGGCAAACACAAAGCCCCGCGCCTCAATAGCCGCGACTGCGTCAATCCGCTGCTCGCGGTACAGCCCTTCCATCGTGTCGATACACCACGCAAACGCCTTTGGCGTAGCCAGAATGCTGGTTATATCATAGAACAATATTCCTTTTTTGGGAAAATCCGGTATCTTCCTGATGTATTCATCGAGATTGAGTTCCATAAGCGCTCCCTGTGCCAGCTTTGCTGGCGATATTTCTGACAAGACAAGTATAGTTACAGCATTTCCCCCCGTCAACTAGCGTCTGTCTGGACATTGGTGGGTGTCAGACATAGGCGCCAGAGACATGGTCTTGGCACCTCCCATCATCGAGACATGGGATGTTGGCGCCAGAGACATCGGCGAGGGACGTTTGGCGCTTTCCCTCCGTCAACTAGTGTCTGTCGGCGCTCACGATGCTCTGAAGGTGTCAGAGACCGGAGGCATCGCCAAGTCTCAGTACGGATAGACGGCTCAACCTGCGGCGCGTTTTCTTTCATGGTCTAAAAATTCTTAAAAAATCAAAAACAACCTTGACATTACTCTGCGATCCCGATATAATAAGTATTATGAATTTTGGGGAACGCCAGAAAGCCGTTAGTTTTCAGGGCGCATACAGCTTGACAACTCACCGTCATACTATCGACGCAAAACAGCGCGTCAGCATGGGGAGTAAAATTTATCTAGCCTCCTTGAACGGATTACCAAGCATGAGAAACGGAATTTTTTTACGCCGCCGGGGTATACAGTTTGGTAATTCGCTTTCGTTTTGTGGTAGTGTTATAGTTATATCCCCCCCCCCCCCCCCAGAGGAAGTAGATTCTTTCATCTTAGCGGTATCGCTAAGTCCTTTCACATCTTCGCTAAAAATTCTAACACACTCGCTAAAATCTTTAGCGTATCCCCTAAGACTACTAACGCCTTCGCTACAATCGATCGCGCCTTCGCTAAGAACACTAACGGCATCGCTAAGTCCTTTCACGCGCTCGATAAGACCATCAGCGCCTTCGCTAAAGGTCTTAGTCCGCAGGATGACAATCTATATACCTATAAGAAAGAGGAGCATATGAAACATTACATACCCGGCAAAGAAGCGGATTTTGTTGAATGGAGCGAAAACCTTATCACCGTGTCCGAAGCCAACAAAACACTCTGGAACCTGCCTGATAACCAGCTCACGGAGCTGCGGGCTTTGCATAACCAAGTGAAGGGACTTCACAGTCTATGCAACACCCCGTCCTGTACCAAGCTGGACGTACAGACAAAAAACGAAAAGAAAGCCCTGCTCCTCCACCGGGAGGAAGTGTTCGTGCGGAACAATTTGCAGAACAACGACGTCATGACGGACGATGGGCGGCGGTCTTTGCGGATACCGATTCACGACAAGAGCGCTTCGCCTATACCTGAGCCGGATACGATTCCGGAAATCAAGGTGTTTACCCTCTATCTGCGGACTTTGCTGTTCAGGTTCAAGGATGCCCATGCGGCGCGCTGGGGGAAGCCCGAACACATCCACGGCCTTGAATTGGTATGGGTTATTGCGGATACGCCGCCGGCACGGGTGAAAGACCTGCTGCACTCTGCCTTTGCCACCCGCAACCCCCTGGAACTGGTGTTCGAGGAGGAGGATCGGGGGAAAAAGGTGTACTTTGCGGCTCGCTGGGAGACGAACTCAGGCAAAAAGGGGAAGTGGAGCGAAATACAGTTCGCAATCATTTCGTGAACAAGCCGGAACCGCGTTCCAGTTCCGGTGTAACAAGGGAAACTTGCCCGTATGGGCGGTTTATATAAACATAGGACACCCAAAGCCAGCAATGCTAGGTGGAAACCTCAGGCTTTAGGGATGTTTTGTGGCGTAAGGAGGACCGTTATGATACGCAAACGGTTACTTTTGGGAATACTCGGGCTCGCGCTTATGGGCGGAGTATTATTATTCAGCGCCTGTCCCACCGGCAACGAAGACAACAGCGGTAAGGACAACACCAGCAAGGGAGACGACCCCACGGTTAGCGCCGTTACCGTAAGCCCCGCAACGGCAAGTGTTGCCAAAGGCAAGACACACCAGTTCACTGCCGCGGTAACCGGGACCAACAGCCCGGCCCAGACCGTTACCTGGTCAGTAAGCGGCGGCGTTGAGGGAACCACCATCACTGGTGGACTCCTCACTGTGGCCGCCGCCGAGACCGCCGCGACTCTCACCGTGAAGGCGACCTCCACCGTTGACACCGGCAAGTCCGGCACGGCGACCGTTACGGTAAGCGCCGCAGACGATGCCGACGGCATAAGCTGGACCAGCGAAGCCAACGGGACCTTGACGGTGTTCAACAACGCCGCAAAGGACATGATCCTCTTCCAGGGTCAGACACCTGCGGCGTCCAACATACTGGGAGGGATCAAGGCGTCCAGCAGCAGAGTCTTTGACGTGTCCGACGATGTGGATGATTTCGATGTGGGCGGTTTTTTGATTCTCCGGGGTATTGCGCTGGATGAATACAATGCCAACAAGACCAATCTGAGCAGAGCCAAGATCGAATACTCGGCTATGGCAACCTACGGCCAAGGGAAAAAATACCGCGCCGAGATCAGCTCCAACTACATCGGCGATTACGGGTACCGCGTAACCAACCTGGGCAGAATCGGTATGGAGCTGCGGAAAGACAGCCCGGATGGGGAAAAAATCGGCTTCCTCCCTTCTTTGGCGTCAAATATGCCGCTCTACGCTGATAACTCCGAGGGCTTTGCCATTTACCCAGTGTTTGTATACTACAGCAAGAGTACCGGCCAGGTAAGCACGCTGAAACCCTCCAGCCAGTTTGAGACCATCAGTGTTTCCCCCCGCCCCGTGTCCGGCAGCGAACTACAGACGTACACCCTGCCTGAGGATCAGGGCGCAACCTGGGACAGCATTAAGGCTTCCCTCAGTTCCCCGGTCGCCTATGTTACCATCACCAACAGCGTGGGAAACCAGAGCGGCAGGGTTACCCTGTCGGGAACGAACCGGCTGAAGAGTCAAAACGGCTATGATTCAATCGGCTCAGGCGAAACCCTGACCTATGAAATCAAAAGCACCACGGACGGTTCAGCCCAAGCGGTCGTTGTTACCTATTACAACCAAGCTTTGCAGATTCCCATAAAGGATACTGAGGGTAAGACCCCGGTGCTGAAGAACGGGTACGATTACAGCATAACCGTCTCAGGAAGCGGTCAGACTCCCGATGGTTACTCGGTAACCTTCACGGAAAGCGAATCTGCCCGTGATTTGAGCAGCGACATCGAGTCTCTTTAGGAGCCATAAGCGCCGGCGTTCTTTACAACCGTCCGTTCGACGGAAAAAAGGACGCCGGTTTTATGGAGGCTTACAAACCAGAGGAAGGATATGGATAAGCAAAAGATCACGGCTGTTGTTCTTTTTTTCCTGTGCTGTCTGTTCATTGCCTGCGGGAACCCCGCGG
>JAITFA010000206.1 GCA_031281685.1 Treponema sp.
ACAAAAGAAACCGTGATCTCCGGCATGGGCGAGCTTCACGTCAACATGATTCTAGACAAGATCAAGGTAAACCAGAAGATTGAGGTGGAAACCCACATTCCCCGCGTGCCTTATCGTGAAACCATCACGAAAAAGGCGAGCGCTGAGTACACCCACAAGAAGCAGACTGGCGGTCACGGGCAGTATGGCAAGGTGCTGATTGAGATCGCGCCGCTTCCTCGTGGCGAGAACTACAACTTCATCAACGCGATCTTCGGTGGCGCTGTTCCCAAGAACTTCATCCCAGGCATTGAGAAGGGTATTGTCGAAGGCATGGCGCGGGGTACTATGGCTCAATACCCGGTCGTTGACGTTGAGGTGAAGCTCGTTGACGGCAAGTATCACCCCGTTGATTCCTCTGAACTCTCGTTTAAGCTGGCTGCGCGTAACGCTTTCCGCGAAGCCATGAAGCAGGCAAACCCAACGCTCCTTGAGCCGGTGATGAACCTGACGGTCTTTGTTGAGAACCAGTACCTGGGCGATGTGATGAGCGACCTCTCCGGTAAACGTGGTAAAATTCTTGGGCAGGACTCGGTTGGCGGCATTGAGGAAATCCGCGCACAGGTTCCGCAGGCTGAGCTTCTGCGCTACTCCATTGACCTTCGTTCCATCACCAGTGGAACCGGCTCGTTCAGCATGGAGTTCGATCACTACGCACCGATCTCTGGCCGTATCGCCGAAGAGGTCATCAAGGCGGCGCAGGCGTTCAAAGTGCAAGAGACCGAAGAATAAGTTCAGGCACATGAAGATTATTGAGATAACAAAAACAGGCAAGGCTTCTTCGCGGGTTCGTTTTGAGGACGGGAGTGAGGAAGCTGTGCCTAACGCTTGCGCCGTAGTGGGCAAGGATTACATCTCGGCAAAGATGCTCACGCGCCACGCCGAGTATGCCCGCTACGAAGGCGAGCATATCCTCGCCCAGTTCAACAAAGGGCAGGTGAGCATACGCAACAAAGACAACATCTGTAGCGCCACAATTGCCCGTAACCAGAAGACGCGGAACGCTGCCAAAGTGTGGTGTTCATTCCTGAGCGAAGTATCCAGAAGCGATAGTTTTGGCGCGGCGCTTGACTACTTTGAACGCCACGGCATCAATATGCTCGTCTCTGGTTAGCGCCGATTGTAAATGTACCTTACCAGCGCTTGACAGGTTTCGCGCTCGGTCTATAGGCTTCTCGTATGGGAAAATTTTTTACCTGCGTTGTGGCAGGATTGACTATCATAGTCGTTGCGGCAATCGGTGTTCTGCTGGGTTTGGGGCTGGCGGAAACAGCGAACATCATGAATCAGGAAAACTTCGCGGAATTCACGCCGGCTCTGCCCACGCGGATTCTTGACAGTGAAGGAAACCTCGTTACCGAGTTCTCTGCTGATGAAAAGCGGGAACTCGTGGCTTTGAATGATCTGCCCAAGCACCTTATCAATGCCCTGCTCTCACGGGAAGACCCCAGCTTCTATACCCACAAAGGCTTCAGCGTACGCGCCATTGGACGCGCAGCCTATGGCTACATCACCGGACGGAATTTGGGCGGCGGCTCCACCATTACCCAGCAGATCGCCGGCACGCTCTACTCCGACCGTACTGAATACTCCCTGTGGCGGAAACTGGTGGAACTCTGGTGGGCGTTTCAAATGGAACGGCGTTATACCAAAAACGAGATTCTGGAGATTTATCTTAACTACATCATCATGGGACCGGGCGTTTACGGCGTTGAAGCGGCAAGCAAATACTTCTTTCAGCATAGCGCTAAGGAGATCACGCTGGCGGAAGCCGCGCTGCTGGTAGTACAGCTTTCAAGCCCGGGGCGTTATAATCCGCTTACCAATCCTAACGACGCCATGGACCGCCAGCGATCCGTGCTTGAAAGCATGGTTGAGCAGGGTTATACCACTCGCGCTGAGGCTGAGGCGTCTTTCAACGAGTATTGGGCAAACTATGACTACACCCGCGTCCCCACTGCCGCGTATTATGACCGGAAAGACGCGGCGCCGTGGTTCAGTGAGTATGTACGGCGTGAGCTTGAGGACATGATGTATGGCACTATGGACTACTACCGCGATGGATACACGGTACACACCACGCTGGACATGAAACATCAGGAGGCAGCGGTCAAATTTCTCGGCGAGGGCCTTACCAAGGCGAATAAGGAATTCTCCGCGGCTCAGGCAAACCGGCTGACGCGGGTCGAGAATACCTATACGCCTATCGTGAACCTGCTTGCCCTGGCCTTTGACTTGGGGGGCGTCAGTGAGACGGTGAATCGGCAGAATGAAGAACGGGCGCTTAACCGCTACGCTAAGGTGATTAACCCGATTGTAGACCTTGCGGCGCTGGCTTTTGGCATTCCCGAACTCCAGCCGATTACCCAGAAGGGATTTGATGATTTACAGGAGCGTCTAGTAGGTTCATCCGTTGAAGGGGCGCTCATCTCCATTGAACAGGAAACCGGCTATATCACGGCAATCGTCGGCGGCTCCAAGTACGACGCATCGAATCAGCTCATCCGCGCCACACAGAGCCGTGTTATGCCCGGCAGCGCTTTCAAACCCCTGTACTTTTCCGCAGCCATTGACAGCCGGAAGTTTACCGCCTCGACCCTTATCTACGACATGCCGATTGTGTTTCATACTGAAGACGGGAAAACCTATATACCTTCCAACTACGGCGGCACGTGGAACGGGCCTATTCTGCTTTACAACGCGCTGGCGAAATCATTGAACATCCCTGCTCTGCAAGTGCTGGATGGTATTGGTTTTGACGCGGCAATCGACCGCGCCGCTGCCCTGCTCGGCATCGACGATCCGGCGGAACAACGGCGTGTGCTTCCGCGTGTCTATCCCCTGGGCTTGGGCATTGTCTCAATATCGCCGCTCCAGATGGCGCGCGCCTTCTCGATCTTCGCCAATGAAGGCCGCGAAGTTACGCCCATTGCCATACGCTCTGTTGAAGACCGAAACGGCAGGATCGTGATAGCCACAGAACGGGACGCGAGGGAACGGCAGCAGAGCTTGGGCGAGGAATTACAGGTGGTCAGCCCCCAGAACGCCTGGATTATGACGAGTCTGCTGAAAAAAGCCGTAGAAATCGGGACTCTGGCGTCAGGCGCGGGTTGGGGGGCAAAGTTCACCTTCACCGGCCCCGACGGTAAACGTTACCGCATCCCCGCCGCCGGCAAGACCGGCACCACTGAAAACTGGTCTGACGGCTGGACCGTGGGTTATACTCCCTACTATACAACAGCAGTGTGGTATGGCTTTGACCGCCCCGGTAACTCCCTCGGCACAAACCAAAGCGGCGCGGCGCTTGCCGGACCCGTGTGGGGCGACTATATGCGCGAAATCCACCAGGGCTTACCCATGAAGGACTTTGTGAAGCCCTCGACCGGCATTGTGGAGGTAAGCGTTTGCGCTGTTTCCGGCCACCTCCCCACATCCGCCTGTAATGAGGGAACCGTATCTCTGCCTTTCCTTGAGGGAACCCAGCCGTCGCAGTACTGCAATGTCCACGGCGTAGGCGCGACAGTCGCTTCACGCACGCCTTCGGAAACCATCCGTGATAACATTATCAGCGGCCTGAATGACAATGCCCTGCTCACTGGTCTGTCAATGCCGTCCCTGAACATCGACCTTTCCAACATCACGCCGCCGCGTGATACAAGCACGACAACAAGCGCCGCGACAAGTACCGGCGCTACAGGCGCGCCAACGCTCCCTGCCTATAACCCCTTTCTGGATGATGAGCCGGCTCCCGTATTTGCGCCTGTTGAGACCACGCCGCCTGTAAGCGTTACGCCGCCTAGTCCAAGAAGCGCGCTGGAACTCCCGTATAATCCTCTGCTGGATTAAAGAGAACTACCCTGACAATTATCAAACGCGCCGTAAAACCCTTGGCTTTAGCCATGGGGGTATATGGCGCACACAATTCTACGGATGCTTTATTGGCGGCTTGCATACTACGGCAATAACGGTAACAAGCTGTTTAGGCTCACCAGCATCCGTAAGGCGAATAAGAAGGAGAGAAAGCTCCCTTCGTCTCTGTTAATCCAACTGAAGCTGAGGAAGAAGTATGACTGGTCGTCAGCATACAAGAAGGCGGGTTTGCTAAGGCAAAGCGTCCGTAAGTCCTATAATCATTTCCAGAACCATTTCTACAAGTCGTATAAACCTTTACATGAGTTGTATAAACCTTTCTACGATTCATATAAACCTTTCTACAAATCGTATAAACCTTTACAGAAGTCGTGTAAACCTTTCTAGGGGTCATATAAACCTTTCTAGGAGTTGTATAAACCTTTCTATAAGTTCTGTAACCATTTACAGAAACCCTATAACCGTTTACAGGAGTTGTATAACCATTTATGGAACTTCTATAAGCATTTCTGCTATGACATGGATGCGTATAACCATGAAGCGAAGCTGTTTCAGTACCGTATTGAAAAAACAAGGGAGGTTTGGGAAAAACTGCTTGGCATTGTGTCGTTTTAGTGCCAGAGACATGGTGCCAGACACCCATGACATGGTGCCAGACATACACTAAAGCATTAGCCCTGCTCAGAGCCATATCAATAGCTATGAGATATCCAAGAGAACTTAAGGACGGAGCAACCTATCACGTTACCTCGGAAATTAACCGTAACGAGATGGAACTCCAATCGCCGTGGATCAAGACTATGTTCTTGACCTTCGTCAAAAGAGCAAGGGAAAAGTACCCGTTTCAGCTTGTGGACTTCTGTATCATGGATAACCACGTCCATCTGGTCATCAAACCGGAGGACGGGGAGTCCCTTTCCAGGATAATGCAATGGATCAAGGGAAATTTTGCGCGATACTGGAACAAGGTACATGGCAAGAAGGGGGGGCATCTCTGGGGAAAGCGGTTTTTCTCGAAGATTATCGACGATATAAGACAGCTTTTGCGGGTATTGGACTAT
>JAITFA010000217.1 GCA_031281685.1 Treponema sp.
GTAACCCATGATGTCTGGCGCCACTCCATAAACAGCCCGCTTACGACTTGTAAACAACCTGCTTTACGATCCGTCATAAGGCTTTATGACGATCCGTAAAACGGGTTTATGACGACTCGTAAAACGGGTTTATGACGATCCGTCATAAGGCTTTATGACGAGTCGTAAAGCGGACTTATGACGAGTCGTAAATTGGGTTTATGACGATCCGTCATAAGGCTTTATGACGACTCGTAAAGCGGGTTTATGACGAGTCGTAAAGCGGGTTTATGACGATCCGTCATAAGGGTTTATGACGACTCGTAAGGCGGGTTTATGACGATCCGTCATAAGGGTTTATGACGACTTGTAAAGCAGGTTTATGACGACTCGTAAGGCGGGTTTATGACGATCCGTATGATGTCTGACACCGTTGGATGTCTGGCGCCATACGGCGACAGAGACACGCCGGATGAGCTTACTCAGTAACGTTGTGAAGCCACTTTCCGCTTTTGAAGCGCCACAGATTGACCAACGCCTTAAGCGGTTCTTCAGAGCAGACGCAAATGTAGATGAGCCAGACCGGGGTGTGGAAGAAGAAGCTCGCTATAGCGGCAATGGGCAGGGAAAACACCCACATGAACGCGACATCAAAGATGGCGCTGAAAACCGTGTCGCCACCAGCGCGGCAGATACCAATAATCATGGACATATTGAAAGCGCGAAAGGGGTAGGAACAGCTCAGAATGATGAGCATAAGGGTAACGTCTCGCAAGACCTGTTCGTTCACGTTGAATACAAAGGGCAAAAGCTGGGAAAGCGGAATCAGCACAAAAGCCGCGCCCACAGCGGTCAATGGCGCGAAGCGGACGAGCCGCGCCGCATAGTCCCGCGCCTCAAGCTCGTTACCCTCGCCAATCTTTTTGCCGATCAGCACTGCCGCGCCATTACCAAGCCCGATGAAGAAGACCCAGGTGAGCTGGGAAATGGTATTGGTGATGTTGAACGCGGCGATGGCATCGGTGTCAGTGCGGGCGAAGATGATGTTCTGGGCGCTGATGCCGAGCGACCATACCACCTCGTTAAGCATAACCGGCAAGGTGATGTGGAAAAAGCGCTGAACAAAGCTCAGTGAGAACGCGGCATAGTCCCGCAAGGGTCCGATGAAAGCATAGCGCCGCGTATAGCTGACAATCAGCAGGATCGCCGCCTCGGTGAAACGCGCAATCACTGTGGCGATTGCCGCGCCACGCACACCCATTGCCGGTATGGGACCAAGCCCGAAGATGAAGACGTAGTTTAGGACAAAGTTTATCGACAGGGCGATGACTGTGCTGACCACGGTGAGGCGCACCCGCTCAATGGAACGCAGGGTTAAGATGCAGACAAAACTGGCGGCGTAGGGCAGGAACGCCGGCGACAGGGCGCGCAGGTATACGGCGCCAACAGCGATTAGCGCCTCGTCCTGTGAATAGACCCTCAGAATCAGTTCCGGCGCGAAAAGCGTTGCCAGCGTAAACAGTACTGTCATGCTCAGGCTCAACAGGGCGCAGAGACCCATGTTCTTGCGTATACCGAGGAGGTCTTTCTTGCCCCAGAACTGGGCAGTGAAGATGGAGCCGCCGGAGCAGATGCCAAACAGAAACATATTATATAGAAAGAAAAAGTTGTTCCCCAAACCAACGGCGGCAATCTCCACAGTGCCGAGTCTGCCAATCATCACCGTGTCGAGTATGTTCACCAATGAGTTGATGAGGTTCTGTACCATGATAGGCAGAGCTATGGTGAAGAGACTTTTGTAGAACGCTCTGTTGTCAAAAAGGTTCACGGTTTAGGTTTTACTGCGGTTGCTGCGTTTCCATCGAATGTAGATTTGGTGTCCGCTGCTGTTTTCCTGCGCCCGTTCTTCGGTCTCGAACTGGGGTAAGGCGCGGAAGAGGTCTCCGAGTTTCTTGAAGCCGTAGTTACGGGGATCGAACTCGCTTGAGCGGTTAGTGATTTTCTGCCCGATACCGCCCAGATACGCCCAGCCGGACTCGTCGGCAAGGTCATCCACAGTGTCGCGCAGGAGCTTTAGCAGCTTGCGGTCAACCTTAAATTCCTTACGGGCAGGCGCGGGGGCTTTTGCGTCATCCTCGTCTTCCTGTATGTCGCGCAGTATTTCGGTATAGATAAACTTATCGCAGACAGAGACAAAGGCGCGGGGCGTTTTTTTCTCGCCAAAGCCGTACACCATCAGCCCGCTTTCCCTTAACCGCGATGCCAAGCGCGTAAAGTCTGAATCACTCGACACAATGCAGAAGCCGTCCAGCCTGCCGCTGTAGAGCAGGTCCATTGCGTCGATAATCATCGCTGAATCAGTGGCGTTCTTACCGCTGGTATAGGCGAACTGTTGTATGGGTTGAATGGCGTATTCAAGGAGTTTGTCTTTCCATGAGCGGAGATTGGTACTGGTCCAGTCGCCGTAGATACGTTTAACACTGGCAACGCCATACTTGGCGACTTCTGCAAGTAAACCTTCGATGAGGGGGGCTTGGGTATTGTCAGCATCAATAAGAACAGCCAGTTTTGCTTGGCTGTTCTCAAGACCCTGACTTGAAAATGGTAATAGCGGCATTTCTGGAGAATAGGGGATTCGAACCCCTGACCTATAGATTGCGAACCTATCGCTCTAGCCAACTGAGCTAATTCCCCAAAGGCGGTCAATGCTTAACTATTAGTATCTTAGCAAATCATGTATGATTTGGTCAAGGGGTTATACAAATTATGTGGTATTTTCTATTCCGCCTTGGCTTTGCCGCGATCTTCATTGGCCTTCATTGCGCCTTGATGATCGGTCTGTTCATGGAATGGCGGCGCGACCAGCGTTTATGTGAAAAGGGGCGTCAGCAGCAGGCGCAGGAACCCAGCGCCCGGCCACGGGTTTCAGTGATCGTGCCGGTGAGAAACGAGGATAGCTGTCTCGCGGGCCTGCTCCAGAGCCTTGGGTTGCAGGACTACGCTGAGGCCGAGTATATCTTCATTGACGACCGCTCTTCTGATGCAAGCGCCGGTCTCTTGCGCGACTTTGCCGCCGGGCAGAGTACCGCGTGTGTCAGGCTGATCACGCTTACGGAAAACCCCGGACCAAACCATAAGCAGTACGCCCTTGCGCGTGGGATTGAGTGTGCGACCGGCGACTTTTTTTTATTTACGGACGCGGACTGTGTTGTTCCACGGGGCTGGGTTTCCGCCATGCTTGAGCGCATGAGCGACGAGCGTGTGGGCGCGATTATTGGACCGGTATTCAAGAACCCAGAGGAAAGCGGCTTCTTCCATACCTACCAGTGTTTTGACCACGCCATACGCTATATGTACCTCGCTGGTTCCACGGGCATTGGCGCGGCGGGCGGCGGTTTTGGGAACAACCTCATGCTCCGCGCAGCCGCGCTCAAGCACATCGGCGGCTATGACGCCGTGCCGCCTTCACCAACTGAGGACGCGGCGCTGGTATCCCGCCTCCGCTCCCACTCCAACTACCAGATACGCGCCGCCATTGGCGCGGACACGCATGTACTGACGCGAAAGGAAACAAGCTGGCGTGCTTTTGTGAACCAAACCCTGCGCTGGAACAACGGCGGCCTATTCAGTCCCGACCCAATCACGCGCTTTAACTTTGGTTTCCTCATGATTACTATATCTATGGGCATACTGGCGCTACCCGCGCTTGTTGCGCTCCCGTCCCTTTGGCCACTCAGCGCCGCCGTACTGTTTTCCATGACCATGAACAGTGTCGCCACGCTCAGGCTCTTTGGTCAGTCCCTACCCAAACAAGGCATAGCCTACATTGTTCAGACCGTCTTTACCCCTATGTACTTCACGTTCCTCACGATTCTTGGTTTCTGTCGTATCAAGGTTACCTGGAAAGACTCCCGAATCCCCTAAGACGGGTATACATACAACGCAATTAGCGTGCGAATTCTAGCATGATTGACCGAAACTAGATATAATACTCCTATGCGTAAACAATATACCCATGTTAGTTCTATAGACCGCCTTGGTACAGCGCCTGACGTCAAAACTCCGGTAGAACGTCCAATGGACAAAAGCTCGGTAGTATCGTCAATCATAGGCGTGGTTTGTATTTGCATTTATATAGGGGCCATCGTATTAGCGGTTATTCGTATTTATGTCAGCGTGATGGATCGACAGAGCATTGCCAAGCAGGAATTTTTCGAGCTGGTGAACACCGCGACTGAAGCCGCTTCGTCGTCCGCTGTGATTACAACTCCCTCATTTCAGAACGCCATCAAAGACTCGCTTGCGCGTTCAAAGACATTGAGGGGTGTCATTGTTTCCTCTGGACAGTTTGGCGATCAACCTTTTGAGCAGGAACCCGGGGCGGCTATTGCATGGGATGATGGGGTACTTCGTTTCAAGACAGGACTTGGCTTTCCTAGTCCGGAAAATGTCTTTTTTGAGCGGCTCCAGATTGGCAACTTGCGGGACCTTAGCATCAAAGCGACGTATAACTATCTTGATAACGCCGTCATTATCTCGGTGTTGAAGTATTCCCTTGTTATCATTGGCGGCGCTACAGCAGTGGCGCTTCTTGCTATGGGCTTGCAATTTCTCTTGTTAAACGGGAAGAAAAAGACCCAAGCTGAAGCCTTCTCCAATATAGTGGATGGGAAGTACCGTACCGACGGGAATGAAACAGAGAACACACCGAAAGACGAGGATGCTGAGGAGCCTCCCACGCTCCGCGATACGGACATTGACGAAGAACTTTTTGCCGACCCTGAGACCATCCCCCCGCCGGATGTTGAGAAAAAGCCTCCTGCCAAAGAGCCGGGGTGGGAAATTCCAGTAACGCTGCCGCCGCTACCGAAGGTGGATGTGCCGCCAAAGCCAGAAACGCCAGCTCCGGATCGGCAGAACCGGCCCGCCAACTCACTCTGTTGGGAAAGCGATACTGAAGACCGGCTCGCTGTGGCGCTCCGTGAAAGCACAAGCGCTGAGAAAGACCTGGTTGTTATGCTCATAGAACTCAAAGCCGATGACAATGGCGAAGCCGATGAGTCCTTGTACCGCATATTTGTTAATGAGGCGCTGGACTTCTTCTTCTTCCGCGACCGGCTCTTTGAGCGTGGGCAGCGGGGTATAACCGTTATCCTTCCCGGACTGGACCTGGACGGCGCCTTTGTCAAGGCCAATGATTTCCACAAGCGGGTAAGCGAGAAGCTGGGCGAGAAGGCGCGGGTCTTCATCGGTCTGAGCGCCCAGTCAGGCCGGGCTGTTAAGGCCGACCGGCTCCTTATTGAAGCGTCCGGGGCTTTGGCAAAGCTGGCGGAAAACCCAGGCTCGCCCATCATGGCTTTCAGAAGCGATCCCAAAAAGTACCGCGACTTTATGGCTTCGCAGAACAAAACAACCATACAAAAACCCATTGCGCCTCAGTAATTGGATGTCTGGCACCGTAACCGCGCCGAAACCGGATGTCTGGCACCGTAACCGCGCCGAAACCGGATGTCTGGCACCATAGCCTCAGTAATTGGATGTCTGGCACCGGATGTCTGACACCACAGCCTCACCGCGCCGCACTGGATGTCTGGCACTGGATGTCTGACACCACAGCCTCACCGCGCCGCACTGGATGTCTGGCACTGGATGTCTGACACCACAGCCTCAGCGCGCCGCAC
>JAITFA010000116.1 GCA_031281685.1 Treponema sp.
GTAATAAACAAAACCGCTAAGGATAGGCAAGAAGCGTCAAGTGGTAAAAAAAGATCGTTAGAGTATGGACAAACACAGATAAGATCATGCCCATGTCTACTCTTTGATCATCGTAAACATTGGTTGAGATAGCAGTGGTAAGCTGGCCACAGCTGGCGGCTATATAGGGGTCTGCATAAACGGCTTTGTGGGGGGGTTGCTTAGACCCGGTGAACCAACGTCGCTGGATGTTGTCCCAGTTTTGCTTCCGGCGCGACTCTAGCCTTGCCGCTCAAAACCGCCCCCTTGCCTGAGGTGGTTTCCATCCAGACGTATACGGGATACCACGGACACGCGGCGTCCCAGTTCCCAGAGCACCGCCCAAACTAGACATTGGAAAAAAGCCTCATAAGCGACTCGATCAAGGCGTAGAGGCGGTTCTCCTTCTCTGTAAACTCGGTACTAGTAGTTTGTACGCCGTAGTGTACAAACCAAACAACGATTTTTTGTTGTCCCTGTCCCGATAGGCGATGGCCGGGTGGAAACACCGTGCCGTCTGTAGGCGGTAGACTAAAAAAAGAGCGGCAACCTTTAGTCTGCGCACGGGCTTGCCTTCATGCGCGGAAAGTTACCGTTCTCTTCTCTCTAGTCCGGCAGTATGATAGGCCTAGGAGCCACGCCACCGGTGCAAGATTCTTTAGCCTATACGGTGAATCTACCAATTCCCTTTCACAGATAAGTACCTATTGCACATTAGGGAGAATCGCTCTACCATGAACAAAAATGTACGTGAGAATGCATACTTACGGAGGTGTTATATGCAAAAACTGGAATTCCCTGATGACTTTCTCTGGGGAACAGCCACGGCAAGCTATCAGGTAGAAGGCGCGTTGCATGAGGGAGGACGGAGCGAGAGCATCTGGGATACCTTTGCCCGCGTACCCGGGGCTGTGTACGGCGGCGAGAATGGCGAGATCGCCTGCGATCAGTACCACCGTTATAAGGAAGATGTGGCGCTCATGGCGGAACTGGGCTTTCAGGCATACCGCTTCTCCATTGCCTGGCCCCGGATACTGCCGCAAGGCACAGGCGCGGTCAATAAGGAAGGCGTGGACTACTACCGCGCCCTTTGTACGGAACTACATAAGCGCGGCATCAAAGCCTGCGCCACGCTCTATCACTGGGACCTGCCCCAATGCCTGCAAGACAAAGGCGGTTGGGCCGAGCGTTTCATCGTTGACGCCTTCGCCGAATACGCCAAGGTCTGCTTCGCCGAACTTGGCGACCTCGTAGACCAGTGGATCACGATTAACGAGCCGTTTTGCGTTACCTATCTGGGCTATATGTTCGGCGTCCATGCGCCGGGCATCAAAGACCCGCACCTGACCGTCAGGGCTGTGCATAACCTGAACCTCGCCCACGGCGCGGCGGTGCAAGCCTATCGCACCACGGGCCTCAACGCCCCCATCGGCACAACACTTAACCTCAGCTCCCCGCGCCCTGCCTCACTCCGCCCGGAAGACAAGCAGGCCGCGCTCATCGCCCGCGCCATTGAGAGCGAAGTCTTCCTCTACCCGCTCCTCGGTAAAGGCTACCCTTCAGCCGCGCTGAAACTCATGGGGAACTTCAACCCGCAGCCCGCTGATCTTGAACTCATAGCCCAGAAGCTCGACTTTATTGGCATAAACTACTACACCGAAAGCGCGGTCTTTTATGATGAAAATGCCCTCAGGAAGTACAGCGACAAACCCGCTTGGCAGGAGGTAAGCGACATGGGCTGGCCTGTCGTGCCAGCCGGTCTTGGCCGGCTTATCCGCTGGGTGCATGAGGTAACAGGCGGCTTGCCCATCTACATTACTGAAAACGGTTACGCCTGCGCCGACGTGGTGGGAACGGACGGACGAATTCACGACCACGACCGCATTGACTACATCAAGAAGCACCTTGAAGTCTGCGCCTGCCTTATCAGCGAGGGCGTCAACCTCAAGGGTTACTATGCATGGTCACTCCTCGACAACTTTGAATGGGCTTATGGTTATACCAAGCGCTTCGGCATTGTTCATGTGGATTATGTTAGCCAGAAACGCACACCTAAAGACAGCGCCTACTTTTTCCGCGACGTGATTGCTGGCTACGCTGAGTGGTAGCGGCAGCAAAGCTCGCATTGCTGGAGCAAAGCGAACCACAGGTTGACGAACCGGCGGTTCGCGTACGCTCCATGCACGGGGTGAGGCTTCACCGCGTATTCAGGCTGCCGGTTTGGTGAAGCCAGTACATCTACGGGATTAAGACTTTATGAAAAGAACCAAAAGGAGCGTTTTATGAAAGACTACTTTTTAGCAGTGGCGCTGGGCAATGGTAACGCAAAACGCTTTGTTGATCTGACGTGGGGGCTGAAAAAACGCTACCTTGTTCTGCATTTTCTGTTTATTACACTCGCGCTAAACTTCCCCGTGATGTTCGCTATAGCGCGGCTTGCGCCGTGGGACTTTTACTCGCGGCTCTATGGCGAGCAGTTTGCCGAAATCGCCAGCGCGGAACTGGGGCAACCAATAAATCCCGCGCTTGCCGATAGCGGTCTCATCGACGAATTTAACGCCGTACTGTACGGCGCTGATTTTGGCGCTATGCTGCCTTCGGTTTTGCTGCTGGCGTTTATACTGGTGCTGGTGTTACAGCTTGTGTTTTACGCGCTCGCCACTGTGTTTATGGGTCTCAATCGCATGAATTCGAGGCGCTTTTCATTCCGGGAACGTCTCGGCATATTTATCATGTCGTCAACCCTGCCAGTAGCCGGTTCAGCCTTGCTCGGACTGTTTGTGCCGGCGCTGCACATCGTCGTGTTTTATTTCGCGGAAATCCTTACTGGCTTCGCGCTTTCCCACGCTTATGATAAGGCTGAAAAGATTGATTAACATAGGCGCGATACAACGCGCCATAGTTTGCGCTGTCATCTGTTTAACGCTCGGCTCATGCGCTGGAGTGGTTGCAATACTGGAGTTTGGGAGTTCCATTGAGGCACAAGATGACAGGTATGGGAGAATCAGGGTTTTTATTGATAACCAGACCAATGAAGCCCTTGTGTTATTTGTCA
>JAITFA010000016.1 GCA_031281685.1 Treponema sp.
GCAGTTCCCGCACGAAGCGTTCTGTTACGATGTTACTCCGCTTTGCCGCGAGCTGAGGAGGTCTCTGACACCGATGCGCGGCTCTCGGCTGTGAGCTGCGCCAAGAGGTTTTAGAAAAAAGTAAAAAAAACGGACGCCCTGAAGAGCGTCCGTAATCAGCGTTTGCGGCGAAGAAGACTTGAACTTCCATACCTCTCGGCACCAGCACCTCAAGCTGGCGTGTCTACCAATTCCACCATCGCCGCATTGCTATAAATAACTTAGCAAAGATTTTATCCTGTGTCAATACTTTTTCGTTACCTAATAAGCCTTATGAAGGTTTTTGCTATTGCCGAAAATAGGGGCATGACGTATCGCAAATCCTATATAACAACGCCGTTCAACGGCCTTAGTCTTGGCTTGCTCCTTCTCTTCGGCTGTGCAAGTAACCCTTCAACCCCTTTGGAGCAAGCGTCTCCGAGAGAGAGGCAAGGGGCGCTAGTACAGCCGTCAGACTCGATCTGGACAGCCCTTGAAAATAAAGATAGCGAGAAGGCGCGTTCATTCATCGTGGGTTCTACTGACATCAACGCTACTGATGAGCAGGGCAGAACACCACTGTATCGGGCTGTAGAGAACAAGGATGCGGAACTGGCAGCGTTCTTTATTGCCATGGGCGCGCTGGTTGATAAGACCGATAAACAGGGGCAGACTCCGCTGGGAGTCGCTTCGGCGAATAACGATGTGGCAAGCGCGGCGGTACTCGCGAAGGCTGGCGCTGACATTCACCATGCTATGCCCGATGGAAAAAGTCCAGCGAGACTGGCGGTAGACCGGGATGGAGCGTTTCTGGAAGCGCTCATCACAGAAGATTCCATAACCACTACAGATCGGAATGGGAATAACATCCTTGACCTCGCCCTTGCTAACCCGAATCTGAAGGTACACGCTGAGTCGGCAAGAACGCTTATTTTGGCGGACGCGGTCCCGACCAACATGGCAAATTCTATATACGCCTATTTTGCGCCGGCGGTACTCAAGGCAAACTACAACTATCGTATCAATGACGGAATCACGCCGCTCCACGCCGCGTCGCGGGAAGGCCATGTTGGTTTTATGGAATTCCTCATTGAGCAGGGGGCTGATGTAAACATCAAAAACGCTTCCGGCTCTACTCCGCTCCATGAAGCAGTGCGTTCCGGCAAGGTTGACGCTATCAAGGTACTGCTTGCCTCCAAGGTTGATATTAACGCCCAGGATGCGCGGGGTAACTCGGTTCTCCACCTCGCCATACGCGACGTGCCGCCTGATACGCACCGCGAAATCGTGAACCTCCTCCTCGCCCAGCCCGGAATCAATCCGAGCCTATGGGACGAGTATGGCGATTCCCCGCTTCATGCGACAATCACGCTTAACAAAGACCCGGAGATCATCAAGGCTTTGCTTAAAAAAGGGTCTGATGTAAATGTCCGTAACATTGAAGGCAAAACACCGCTCTATATGGCGATTGAGCAAAACCGGCAGCAGTATGTTACCGTGCTTCTGGAAGGTAACTCCAACCTCTTCGCTGCGGATAACTCCGGCGTTACCCCTTATGAGAAGGCGCTCAAAGAGCGGGCGGATTTACTGCCGTATCTCATTACCCCAGCGACCGTACTACAATCCGATGGAGATGGAAACACCATCCTGCACATGAGTGTCAGGAACGGATCGCTGGATACGGTACAGATGGCGCTAGATAAAGGCGCACGGATAGACGCCCGCAACAAACTTGGAGACACGGCACTCCATATTGCGGTCAGGCAAAACAATGAGAGTATTGGCCAATCGCTCATAACGCGGGGGGCGAGTATCTTTGCCCTTAACGCGGCAAGCGAAAGCGTGTTGTATCTGGCTTTTCACGCGGCGGGCGGAGTCGAGGAATGGATACTCACGCCGGAAACTATAGTGGCGAGGGACGGGCTGGGAAACACGGTTCTTCATTACGCGGCTCAGTGGAAAATGAACAACATCCCGAAAATCGTGCAGCAGGGCGCTGATGTTGAGGCGGCCAATGCGACTGGTGAAACGCCAATTTTCGCGGCGGTCAAGGCTGATTCGCCCGCTACGATAACTACGCTGATTTCTGTGGGCGCTCGCGTTGATGCGCGGGACAAGATGGGTAACTCGGCGCTTCACGCGGCAGTGCGCTATAACAAAAAGAACTCCGCCGTCTCCCTGATTGCCGCCGGCATTGACATCAATGCCCACGCCTTAAACGGCAAAACCCCGCTCCATGACGCGGTCAGGCTTGGTATCTCCGAGGTTGAGACGGTACTCACCAGTAAACATGCGGACCTTGAGGCTCGTGATACCGAGGGAAATACGCCGTTTATGGAAACCGTCAAGGCAGGTCAATACGCCAGCGCGGAACGGCTCGCCAAATTGGGCGCTGATACCAATACCCGCAATAATGCGGGGGAAACGCCGCTCCATATCGCGGTAGAACTGGGTAAACTCGATCTGACAACCCTGCTTTTGGGACGAGGCGCCTCGATTCATGCGCGCAATTCAAAGAATATGACCCCGTTCAGAATCGGGCTTTCCGGTTCAACGGAAATGGTAACGCTCCTGATCAAGAATCGGGTTACGGTTGTTGATGATTACGGCGCTTCGCCCTTGAACATCGCTATTCAGGATCGCGCCCCGCTAGACATTGTAAAGACCATTGTTAGCGCAGGTGCGCACCTTTCTTCGGTTGACTCGCGGGGCAGGACGCCACTCCGTATCGCGGTTGATAACCGGGACTGGAACGTTGCCCAGTACCTCACCGAAGCGGGTTCCGATGTGTTTTCCATTGCCGGCGACCGGAAGACGCCGGCGGAACAGGCAATCAGTATGGGCGAAGTGGCGGTTAAGGCTCTGTTTAACGGCAAGGCGATTAACGCACAGGACAATTCAGGTAACACGATCCTGCACTACGCGGCTCAGAGCGGGAATCCCGCGATGGTTGCGCTGCTGATTAATTTAGGCGCTGATAAGATGGCAAAGAACATCGCATCCGAGCGTCCGGTTGATGTGGCACAGCGCTGGAAAAAAACTGACGCGGCTTTACTGCTCAATTAATAGCGGACGGTGTTCTTGGCGACGATAGGATATGATTCGACGTTCTGGCATAAACAGAACGCCTGTATTATACTCCTTGCCAGGAGAAAAACATGACCCATAAGATGGCAATTATCGGTTTTGGCGGGATGGCAGGTTACCATCACGACAATATCATCAGGCACTTTCCTGAACTAGAGATAACCGGAATCTATGATATCCGGCCAGAAGCTGCTGCTAACGCGCAAAATAAGGGGCTGAAAGCCTACGACTCACCGGATCAAATCTATGCGGACAAAAGCATTGAGCTGGTTCTCGTGGCAACCCCAAACGATATGCATAAACCTTACGCCATTGCCTGCCTTGAATCAGGCAAGAACGTTATTAGCGAGAAGCCGGTTACGCTGAACTCGGCTGAACTGGAAGCAATCATTGCGGCGGCGGAGAAAGCAGGCAAGTTCTTCACAGTACACCAGAACCGGCGCTGGGACAGAGATTTCCTTATCGCAAAGAAAATCTTCGCCGACGGTATCCTGAGTAATCCCTATGTCATCGAAAGCCGCGTACAAGGTTCCCGTGGCGGTATGTTTGGCTGGCGCGGCTGGAAGCAGAATGGCGGCGGCATGTTGCTGGACTGGGGCGTGCATCTCATAGACCAGATGCTCGACTTCTTTCCCCAGAAGGTGATCGCGGTCAGCGCGGTCCTGCACAAGGTGTTCGCGCCTGAGGTGGATGATAACTTCACCGCGTCATTCCGTTTCGAGAATGGCTTGAACTATATCGTCAATGTGGCGATGAATTCGTTCATCGTGCAGCCGCGCTGGCACATCTCCGCCGAAGACGGAACCGCGCTCATCGAAAACTGGGAATGTGCCGGCAAAATCGTGAAACTTGCCGACTCGAAGAGCCTTGAGTGGACTGAGGATATCGTCTACACCGCCGCTGGTCCTACCCGTTCCATGGCTCCTCGTCCCAAAGAAACCACCCTTGAACTCCCCCTGCCCACCAATGTTGAGGGCGTATGGCTCGACTACTACAAGAACATTGTCGCGTGCCTCAACGGACAAGCCGCGCCTATCGTTAAGACCGAACAGGCGCTGCGGGTTATGAAACTCATCGACCTTGTGTTTTTATCAGACGAGAAAAAGCGCGGCGTTGAGTGCTGTATCTAAGCGCAGTAAGGGTACGCCACGCCGTACCCTTACGATAGAACAAGTTTGCATATACTCGAAGTTTCCGGTCTCAAAACTTACTTTTATTCTGACGGTCGCGTGATCAAAGCGGTGGACGACGTGTCTTTCTCTGTTAAACCGGGCGAGACGCTCGGTATTGTCGGGGAATCAGGTTGCGGCAAGAGCGCCACCGCGCTTTCCATTTTGCGACTCGTACCCGCGCCCGCGGGACAAATCGTGGGGGGACAGATACGTTTTCACGGAGAGAACCTCCTTGAGAAATCCGAAGGCGCTATGGAACAGATACGGGGCGGGAAGATAGCTATGGTATTTCAGGAGCCGGTGACGAGCCTCAACCCTGTGTACACCATAGGCTGGCAAATTGTTGAGGCGATACGGCTGCATAGCCATATCAGCCGCAAGGCAGCGCGTGAGCGGGCAATCGAGAGCCTAGCTCTAGCGCAAATCCCCGCGCCGGAGCAGTGTATCAGGCAATATCCCCACGAACTATCGGGCGGTATGCGTCAGCGGGCGCTGATCGCCATGGCGCTGTCCTGCGAACCCGAACTCCTCATCTGCGACGAGCCAACCACGGCGCTTGATGTTACGATTCAGGCGCAGATTCTGGAACTGCTTGAGCGCCTGCAAACACAAACCAATACCACCGTGCTGATGATTACCCACGATCTGGGTGTTATCGCGGAACTTGCCCACGAAGTGCTGGTGATGTACGCGGGCAAAATCGTTGAGTATGGCGATGTGGAGCGCCTGTTTGCGCGGCCTCTGCATCCCTACACCCAATGGCTTCTAGCCTGTATCCCGCGTATCAGCGGCGCCGTCCTGCCCCTGCCGCCTGCCAGAATGTCGCCCGTGTCAAACGAAGCGCCGGAGGCTTGCGCTTTTGCGCCGCGCTGCTCAGACGCCACGCCGCTGTGTAAACAAAAGACGCCGGAACTTGTCACTGTGGATACTGATTATGCCGTGCGCTGTTTCAAGTACAGCGCAGTGTGCCATCAGGGACAGAAGAAAACCACAAAATCCGTATCCATCTGTGGATAATTCTTTTGAGTATCACTTCGTTTTATCGCGGTAGAACTCCCATGCTTCTTTACCGGTAAATCTTTCGTGGACTATCTTGCCGATAGACTCGGCCATTTCCGCGGGGTGATAGCTCTGGAAGATGTTCCGACCCATATCAAGACCGCGAGCGCCGCCCTGTATCGATTGGTAGGCCATCTCCAGCGCCTCCTTTTCAGCGAGTTTTTTCCCGCCAGCCACGACAATCGGAACAGGGCAGGCGGCCACAAGTTCATCAAACTTATCACAGTAGTAGGTCTTGACGATGTTAGCGCCAAGTTCAGCAATGATGCGGGTGGCGAGCTTGAAATACTGGTCGGTGCGTTCCATGTTTTTCCCAACCGCGACAACGCCCAGGGTGGGAATACTGTAACGACTGCCCATGTTTATCACCTTCGACAGATTGTCGATGCTTTCCAGTTGACCTTCCGCGCCGATAAAGACCTGAACCGCCATGCAATCCACATCCATGCGGATTGCGTCTTCGATGTCAACCGCAACCACTTCATGACTCAGGTCATCGTTCAGCATGGAGGAACCGGAGCTTACCCTGAGCGCGACGCCTTTCCTGAAACCGGGCTTCACGCTGGTACGCAACGCGCCGCGAGTCCCCATCAGCACGTCAATGTGGGGCATGAGCTTGGGCAAGAGCAGGTCTATGCGCTCAAGACCAGAGACAGAACCCATAAAGTAGCCGTGATCAAAGGCGAACATCACGGTATTACCGCTTGTGGGGTTAAAAATGCTGCTCAGGCGCTTCTTCATACCCCAGTCAAGATTCGCCGCGCCCTTCACATGGAAATTACCGTCTGCGGCAAAAGGCTCGCTCAGGTGATAATTCTTCTCGACTTTCAGTCCTTCTAAATCAGCCATAATAGTTACTCCTTACAGAAAGAGAAATGTTTTTCTGTTCCCCCCGCATAGGGGGAGATGCTCCCCCGCGTAGGTGAGCGTCTCACACACCCTACGCGGTATGTCTGGCTTACGCTATGCGGTGTGTCCGGCTCACGCTACGCGGTGTGTCTCACACAGCCTACGCGGTATGTCCGGCTCACGCTATGCGGTGTGTCTCACACACGCTATGCGGTGGTGTCTGGCTCACGCATAGGGTGTACAAGCGCACTATCCTTCTTAGCACTTATGGTAAAGCGTGTCAAACGATTTCCACGCGGATACGCATATTCCTCTTTTTTGCTTGACAGGTGTTATACGGGCATATAGACTTGGACAAAATCTTAACAAAGAAGGCGCAAAATGGCACACAAAGAGTTAATAGAGAAGACCTTGAAGCAGGGTGAAGGCATTTTCCGTTTGAATCCTATGTTTATTCCAAGGCCCTTTGGCAAGGCAGGCCGCCGGCTCAGGCTTCATCCAGATGATTACTATGCTTATGGACTTGAGCGCGGTTCCATCAAAGAACGCTGGATGACATCCACCAACGTTGCCCAGAACGGCCCGCTCGCTGGACCTGAGGAGGGTCTCAGTTTTGTCGCCGTCGCTTACGGCAGCGATGAGAAGTTCAGCCTTAAAGAGGCAATACAGGTACTGGGCGCGGACCTTATCGGCAAAGAGCTGATGAGCAAATACAGTGGCTGGCCTGTGTTCTCCAAGTTTTACGATCTGAGTACGCCGCTCTTTCATCACCTTCATCTTGATATGGAAGCCGCGGCGCGTGTGGGCAAACTCGGCAAGCCTGAGTGTTACTATTTCCCCCGCCAGTTTGCCAGTCACTCCGGCGAGATGGACGCCACTTACTTTGGTTACGACCCAGACACCACACCGGAACAGGTTAAACAGCGGCTCCTTGACTTCAACAAAGGCGACACCCGTATCACGGAACTGTCCCGCGCCTATCGCATAGAGCTTGGTACCGGCTGGTACTCCCCCGCTGGCGTGATTCACGCGCCCGGCTCAGTGCTTACCTTTGAACTGAACTGGAACGGCGACGTCAATTCCGTACACGAAAACGTTGTTTCCGGCGAAATCTTCCCCCGCGACTTCCTCGTAGGCGAGTGTCCGCCGGATAAAAAAGACGACATCGACTATATCTTCAGCCTCCTCGACTGGGAGAAGAACACTGATCCTCACTACAAAAAGCACTACTCGCGCCAGCCCATCACCATTGCCCATAACAGCGATTACGAGGAAAAGTGGGTTGCCTACGCCAACGACGGCTATTTCAGCGCCAAAGAACTGACCGTGTTTCCCGGCAAGACCGTTACCCTGAAAGAGCCGGTGGTTCATGGTGTTATCCTGACCCAGGGGCGGGGAAAGTTAGGAGCTTTTGTCTGTGAAACGCCCACTATGCTCCGTTTTGGTCAGCAGAGCGCCGACGAATTCTATGTTTCGGAAGCCGCGGCGCAGAAGGGCGTGGTTATTAGAAACGAAAGTCCGGTAGAACCGCTCGTGCTACTCAAGAGTTTCGGTCCGAATCACCCGGACGCGCCTGCGAGTGTGTCTGATGTCTGACCCCTATATCATGGCGATTGACGCCGGCACCGGGAGCGTCCGGGCGCTTATCTTTGACGCCGGCGGTAAGCAGATTGGATGCGCCCAGCAAGAGTGGAAGCACAGGGAAGACCCGCGTTTTCCCGGCAGTATGGACTTTGACTGGACAACGAACTGGGCGCTCACCTGTTCCTGCATCCGCGAGGCGCTTACTGAAACCGGAGTTCCCGCGAGTAAGATCGCCGCTGTTTCCACAACCTGTATGCGCGAAGGCATCGTGCTGTACGACTCGGCGGGCAAGGAACTCTGGGCTTGCGCCAATGTAGACGCCCGCAGCGGCGAAGAGGTGAGCCAGCTCAAGCAGCTAGCGCCGGAACTGGAAACGGAAATCTACCTTGAATCAGGGCAGACCTTTGCCTTGGGCGCTTTGCCGCGTCTCCTCTGGGTAAAGAACAAACTTCCCGACGTTTACCACAAAATCGCCCGTTTAGGTATGTTCAACGACTGGCTGATCTACCGTTTGTCCGGCGTTCTTGTTGTGGAACCCAGCAATGGCTCAACCACCGGTCTCTTTGACCTGCAAACCCGCACATGGGACAGGAACATAGCCCGCCGCTGTGGTTTGCGGGACGATATTTTCCCCGACGTCGCTGAGTGCGGCACGTCTGTCACCAAAGTTTCAGCACAAGGGGCGCGTGAATCCGGACTTGCGGAAGGAACGTTGCTGGTGATAGGCGGCGGCGATTGTCAGCTTGGCTCCATAGGCGTCGGGGTTGTCAATGTCAATGACGCGGCGGTTTTTGGCGGCAGTTTCTGGCAGTATGAGTACAACACTAGCACGGGCAAAACTTCCCCCAAATGCGATGTACGGGTGAATTGCCACGCGCTTCCTTTGCTCTGGCAATATGAAGCGCTGGCTTTTAATCCGGGTCTCGTGATGCGCTGGTACCGCGACGCTTTTTGCGCTGAGGAAACGCGCCTTGCCGCCGAACAGCACAGCGACTCCTACGCTTTCATGGACAGGGAGGCTGCGAAGATACCTGCCGGTTCTTACGGCATGGTCTGCGCCTTTTCCGACGTGATGAACTATATTGGCTGGCGGCACGCCGCGCCCACATTTACCAACTTTGCTCTGTCCCCAGAAAAATTTAACAAGTACACATTCTACCGGGCTATTATGGAAAACACCGCCCTTGTAACGCTTGGGCATCTCCGTCTTGTGGAACAGGCCACGGGGAATCGGCCTGAAAAGATAGTGTTTGCCGGCGGCGCGTCAAAAAGCGTTCTCTGGCCCCAGATACTCGCCGATGTCTTGAACATTCCGGTTGAAACGCCTGTGGTCAAAGAAGCCACTGGTTTGGGAGCAGCGCTTCTGGCTGGCAAGGGGATAGGACTCTACCCGGACATTCGGGAAGCGGTAAAAAAACTGGTCAAGATAGAAAAGGAATTTACGCCGGACAGCGAAAACGCGGCTGTGTACCAACGCGCTTATGAGACATGGCAGCGTGTTTACGCGGCGCAGTTGGACTTGAGCAACCGCCATATTACCCGATACATGTGGTCGGCTCCAGGCTTGTAGACATTGGGAGAGTCTTACAAACATATCGGGAGACCGCTAAGTCATGCCGGTAGGACCGGCGGCGGCGTTTCATACGGTGGCGCTGGTGATGTACCCCCAGCAATTCAACGTATCACGCTTTGTTGTGTCTGACCCCTTTACCCAACGACCTAGCCGGCGCTTGGGAAGCATAGCTCCGGCATAGCTGCCCGGGGTATAGTTACTACATCCATCCTTCCGCGCAGATGGTGGTATAAGCCGCCGAACTCCCAGTCCTCTGCTCGTTTAACTAGGCCCGCCCGCTTGGGATTATTGTCTATATAGTCCAATACCCGCAAAAGCTGCCTTATGTCGTCGATAATCTTCGAGAAAAACCGCTTTCCCCAGAGATGGCCCCCTTTCTTACCATGCGCCTTGTTCCAGTATCGGGCGAAATTCCCCTTGATCCATTGCATTATCCTGGGAAGGGACTCCCCGTTCTCCGGTTTGATGACCAGATGGACGTGGTTATCCATGATACAGAAGTCCAAAAGCTGAAACGGGTACTTTTGCTTCGCTCTTTTGACGAAGGTCAAGAACATAGTCTTGATCTGCGGCGATTGGAGTTCCATCTCATTACGGTTAATTTCCGAGGTAACGTGATAGGCGGCTCCGTCCTTAAGTTCTCTTGGATATCTCATAGCTATAGATATGGCTCTGGGAAGGGATTTTGCTTTAGTGTGTGCGTCTGGCACCATGTGTCTGGCGCCAAAACACCGCGGCAAACTTTATGTGTCTGGCACCAAAACGATAACCAATTCAAGTTGTATCTTAATGGAAAAATAACGTATAATACTCCTATTATGAGAAGTTTTGATGTTGCGAAAGCGTGGGAAATCCTTAT
>JAITFA010000024.1 GCA_031281685.1 Treponema sp.
CAGGCTAGCTGTGTCAGAGACCGGGCGCAGGTGTCAGAGGTCGAGTATTGTGGCAAACCGTTGGTGTCAGAGGCTGGGTGTACAGCAGGCAGGTGGTGCCAAGGGCCGTGCGTGTGGCAGGTTGGTAGTGTCAGAGACCTGTCGGTGTCAGAGGCCGTGCGTGTGGCAGGTAGGCGGTGAACATCTGTCCGGTTATGCCTTGTATCTCATGCTTACGCTTCATCATGGTCTCCTGCCCGTCCCATGAGCGCCTTACCCATGAGCGCCGCCAGTACCTGTTGAAACACGATACCTAGCAGACAGGGCAGAGACGCTGCTACTGGGAAAAACTGTATCGCTATGGTCGTAGCCGCGCTGATGTTTCGCAATCCAATAACAAAGAAGAGCGTTACCCGCTTTTCACGCGGCAGGCGACCGAGTATCCCTATCAGCTTCGCGCAGATATAAGCAAACGCGCTAAAACCAATACACAGCGCCGCAATGAGATAGACCTTTGGGTTGTCAAGCTGTATCTGCGACGCAACCGGCGAAGCGTTTGCCGCGATCACCAGTACCAGACACAGTTTTGAGACCACGTTGAGAGGACTCACTATGGGCGGCAGTTTACCACCGCTTAGCTCGTTGGCCCCCACGCCAAGCACGGTAGGCACAAGCACCATCAGCACAAGCGAAATCGCTATCCCGCTCATGTCCAGCGTAACCTGAGTCCTCAGCAAGAGCGACATGGTACCGGGTACCACAAGCGGGGACAGCAAAGTGTCGAAGAGAACGATGGCCAGTGCCAGCGCCCCGTCTCCATGATAGATCGATACCCAGATAAACCCAGATACTGCTGTTGGAACCGCGAAGAGCAGAGCATAACCAGACAACGTATCCGCATCAAATATCAGTGAACAGATTGAAAATACTACCAGAGGAATGATCACATGCGCCGCAAGCAGGAAGTAGAGTATGGGCGCGGGCTTGCGTACTGCCGCAACTAGCTCCCTTACCCGCAGTTTCAGCGCACCGGAGAGCGTCATCAGCGCGAAGAGCCACGGAACAAAGGGGCGCAGATGAATAAACACTGGCGAAAAGAGAAAGCCCATCACGATACCTGACGGGGTAAGTATTGGCATAAGTCGCTCCAGACAGCGATTCAGGGCAAAGGTAAAGTCCGCTGGTGTTGAGAAAGCCATGGCGGCAGTATAGACTCGGCAAGCGTAGTGGTAAAGTAGCGTATTGACCTAATACGTCTCTTCTTCTATGATTGCTTTTCAAATCTTGATGATAATAACATTCATCACTATAGATAAAAATTTGACTGCAAGGAGTAAGTTCAATGAAACGTACCTATCAACCCAGTAAGGTAAAGCGCAACCGGAAATTTGGGTTCCGGGCGCGCATGAGTACCAGAGGCGGACGGCTTGTTCTCAAGCGGCGCCGCGCCAAAGGCCGCTACAAACTGACCGTTTCCGACGAGAAGAAACCCTATTAACGTGTCTTCGCCAGATTTATTCCGCTTCACGTTTAAGCGGAGTGAAAGATTAAAGGAACGGAACGCGATACGGGAAGTGTTTGGCAAAGGAAAGCGGATCAGTTGTTCCGGTATAAAGTTGTTTTTTTTCCACAATGGATTGTCTTATAACCGAATCGCCGTTACTTTCTCACGAAAATTTGGCATTGCGGTGAAACGAAACCGGAGCAGACGGTGTAGCCGCGAGGCGTATCGCCATATACGCGCTCTATTGATGACAGGGTATGATATGGTGTTACTGGTATACCCGGGCAATGACAGCTTCGCGGCCCGTCTGGAACAACTGAATACGCTGTTTATGAAAGCTGGTTTGATTAAGGACACGTACTAATGACCTTTGTTCAAAAAACGCTGCTGCTGCTGATTCGGTTTTATCAATACGCTGTTTCGCCCCACTTCCCACCTTCGTGCCGATACGTCCCCACCTGCTCCGCCTATGCTTATGAAGCCATACAGAAGCATGGTGTCTTCCGGGGAACAGCGCTGGCTTTGAAACGTGTCCTGCGCTGTCACCCTTTCCGACCGGGTGGTTATGATCCGGTCCCCTAAGTACACACGCGGAAATAACCCGGCGTGTACTTAGAAAGCCCCCGTTTGTTTCGGGCGCTTCTAATTTGCGTGGCGGAGAACCAAGTTCCACCGCGCCTTAAATCGAGGTTTTATAGTATGGAAAAGCGAACATTACTGGCCGTGGGACTTTCGGTCGTGGTTATAACGGTCTTTTATATGGTGCAGGGAATCTTCTACCCGCCGCCTCAAACCCTGCCGCTGGAGCCGACGACTGTGGTAAGCGCCCCGGCAATCCCTGGACAGACCCAAGCGCCCGCCGGAGAAACCACTCCGGCAACTAACGTGGACGGGCCCGTTATACCCGACGGCGTTGAAAACCTTGTGGAGCAGCGGGTAAACATCGAAACTCAGTTGCTCTCGGTAACACTGAGCAGCGCTGGCGGGGATGTGGTTTCTTATAAACTCAAGGAACACGCCGACAAGGATGACTTTGTGGAGATGGTGCTGTCCGGCACTACTGAGGCGCACGCTTTTACCGTGGCTTTTGGTAACGCCAGCGCACAGCCGCTGACTTCGGTCTTCCAGGTGCGGCGCTTGTCTGATTACTCCGTGGAGTTTTACCGCGACTTCACCCTTGAGGGAGACAAGGGACGCTTTCGTTTAAGCAAACGGTATGACTTTAAGCCCAACGAGTATATGTTTGAGATGACGATCAATCTTAGCACAACGCCCGACAGCACTGTGATGCCCCCGCTTGACTTCAACGGCGCCGCCTATACCCTGGCTTTTGGACCGCAGATAGGTCCGTCCTTTGACCGGCAGGATCAGCGCAACGAATACCGTAACTACTTCACGTTTGCCAATGGCAAGCAGAAGCAGGAAAAGGTGAGCGACATTCCCACGACCATCAACACCATGCCGAAGTGGGCGGCCATCGCGGGCAAGTATTTCACGTTCATCGCCATTCCTTACCCAAACCAGTACGACATCGCGTTTTCCTCCAGAGCCGAGCCCGGGTTGAACAGCGCGTCGCGTTTCTATGTCACCCGTCCCGCGCAAATCGGACGGGTTGAGGACACCTACCGTTTCTATCTGGGACCAAAGGAGCAGGAAACCCTCGCGGCGTACAACAACGGCAACAACAGCTTTAACCTGCGCGACATGGACATGATAAAGGTTGCCAACACCAGCGGCATACTAAGTCCCCTGGAGAGCGGTCTCAAGTGGCTACTCATGCTGTCCTATCGCCTCATTCCGAACTATGGCGTGGCGATCATCCTGCTTACCCTACTGGTGAAGGCGCTTTTATTCCCGCTCACCAAGAAAAGCTCGGAGTCAACCCTGCGTATGCAGGCGCTGTCTCCCCGAATCAAGGAGATACAGGAGAAGCACAAGGATAACCCGCAGAAGATGAACGCGGAAATGGCGGAGTTCTATAAGAAGGAAGGGTATAACCCTCTTGCCGGCTGTTTACCTATGCTGCTTCAGATTCCCATTTTCTTTGCCATGTACAATCTGTTTAACAATCACTTTGACCTGCGCGGCGCTATGTTCATTCCGGGCTGGATATCTGACCTTTCCCTCCCTGAGTCGATCTTCAATTTTGCGCCGATAACAATTCCCATTCTTGGCTGGAGCGATATCCGGCTCCTTCCCATCGTCTATGTCGGGTCTCAGCTTCTCTACGGCAAGATAACTCAGACCCCTGATCAGCAGGGGAATGCCCAGATGAAGCTCATGCTCTACGCTATGCCGATTATCTTCTTCTTTGTGCTTTACAACGTGCCGTCTGGACTGCTGGTCTACTGGATATGCTCTAACCTGCTGTCGCTGGTACAACAGCTTGCTATAAACAAGTACCTTGCGCCGAAACGGGCTGCTCTACGGGCTGCAAGTGAGAAGAAGGCAGAACCAAAAATCGCCCCGAAGAAAAAAAAGAAGCGCTGAAAACGCCTTGCATCAAAAATTTCTTTTTAAGGAGAGCTATATATGGAATACGAATTTGAGGGCCGCACCGAGAAAGAGGCTATTGATCGGGCGGCAGAAGCCCTTGGCCTCGCAAAGGACGCCTTTGACGTGGAGATCCTCGAAAGCAGGCGTCAGATTTTATTTAAAAAGGGGTATGTAAAAATCAGGGTTCATACGAGTCAGCCGTCGCCTGTTACGGTTGAACCCGATGACGAAGCAGAAGAAGAGGAAGAGACCTCTGGCATCTCTGAGCTTGAAAAGAAGCAGTTCTCTGACGCGGTGTTCGG
>JAITFA010000114.1 GCA_031281685.1 Treponema sp.
CATGTCGGAATAGCGTACCGAGGTCGACAACTCCGCGAAAACGCGCCCTTCGAGCGCCTTGCCTTGCAAGCGGGGCGTTTGGAATTCATAGCGCAATGACAGCGAGAAAGCGGGGTCAAGAAACAGGTGGTACCAGTAGAGTTCATAGGAGGCGACGCCGAGTTCCGCGCTGAAATTGTCGAGCAGTTTGCCGCCTATAAACAGTGACAGCGCCATATCGCTCTGTGCGAAGGTCTCGTACCCGGGCGGAAGCGCGGGAATAGTTATGATCTGCTCAAACCATCCGATGTGTACGTTCAGATACATACGCCAGAAGTTAATGGTCGCGTAAGCGCCCAGAAATATGTCGCTTTGAAAGGAGATGAGTTCGCCGTCCATCTCAAACCAGCCCCCGTGGTACAAAGCGCCCGCGCCTGCCCGGAATCGCGGGGCGTTAAGCGGAAAATAGATGCCGTTCAGAACAATGTCCCGCGTGTCTCCACTGAATCGAAACGCGCCCATCGCGGAAACTCGCGGAATTTCAAAGCGGTAGCGGGCCGACAGGGGGAATTGCCCTTCTTCAATGAGCGGGGCGCTATACATGGCAAAGGAAGTCGAGACCGCCTGTTTGCCAGAAAGAACGCCGTTGGTTGTCCATGTTGTTTGGGCGAAAAGAGACGATGCGACGACCGCCGCAAAAAGGACCATGCCTGTTAAAAGTTTTTTCATGGCTTCTTAATTATAGATAAAAATATGCGTTTGTCAAATAGTTGGTGGTGTGAAGAGCCTCTCCTTGCGCTTGCGCCCGCGTTATAGCGCCTGACGCTTCCAATCGCGCAATCAGCTCTTCCATTCCCGGCGGTTGCGTCGTTTTCACTGGCGCTTCCTTGGAGGTGCCAGAGACACGGTGGCTGAAAGACGAAAAGGAGGTCTGTTTTAGCACAGACGGCGAGCATTTGAACAATGAAGACGACAGGTACATGTTAAATCAATGTCAAATTAAGGTTAAATCGCTGAGCGCTGAACGAACATCGTTGACAGAGACCCTCCCGGCTCATTATAGTCCCCTCAGCACTTATGCTAAATATACTTGTGAAGGAGTTTTTATGGATAAGAAGAAACAGACAGGTTTCGGCACACACGCTATGTATGTACGCATCGGACTCGTTCTCGTGTTACTTATGAGTTGCGCTATGGCTGTCTACGCGAGAGGTTCTCAGTCTGGGCAGAGCGCAAGTAGCGCAGCCTCGACAACAAGAGGCGGTGAACTGCGTATCGGCATTACTTCCGAACCAGCAACCCTCGATCCGCTCAGTTCCGCCAATACCGCTGACGGGCGAAGTATCTTGTTTAATGTGTATGAAGGGCTGGTGAAGCCCAGTACCAACGGCGGCTTCCTGCCAGCGGTCGCTGAAAGCTACGCGGTTGAGCAGGCAGGGCTGGTGTATAACTTTAAGCTACGCGCTGGCGTGAAGTTCCACGACGGCACTACGCTCACCGCCGAGGATGTTGTATTCACGCTGAACAAGGCGGTCGAAGCCCGTTTCAGTGGTTTTACCCAAATCGCAAAGGTGGAAGCACTGAGCGACGGCAGCGCTGAGAGGGTTCTTGTCACCCTGAATGAGCCGAATGTTGAGTTTCTGCCCTACCTGACGCTTGGCATTGTGCCGCGCAACAATCCTGACCGTGAGGCGAAGCCTCTTGGTACTGGTCCCTACTCCATTGCCAGCTACACCACCCAGCAATCGCTGATACTGGAGAAGAATCCCTATTACTGGCAAGCCGGGATTCCGCATCTCGATAAGATAACGTACGTCTTTGCCGCTGATTCCGACGCCCTCTTGACAGCGCTTCAGGGCGGGAACATCGATGGCGCTACTGTTACTGGCGCGCTGGTTGATCAGCTTAGTCTATCGCAGTTCGATCTGGTGCAAAGCACGTCGAATGCCGTACAGATGCTGGCGCTGAATAACGCGCTTGAGCCGTTGAACGACGTGCGGGTACGGAAGGCGCTTAACTACGCGGTTGATGTGCAGGAAATCATCGACATTGCCTTTTACGGCAGAGGAACGCCGTCCGGCAGCCCGATCATTCCCGGACTCTCACAGTATTACGAGACCAGTCTGAGTAACCCGTACCCGGTCAATATCGATACCGCAAGGTCTCTGCTCGCTGAGGCAGGGTACCCTGACGGCTTCCCTCTGGAAATAACGGTTCCGTCCAACTACACGATGCATGTTGACACCGCGCAGGTACTGGTAAACCAGCTTGCCAAAATTGGCGTCAAAGCCACGATCCGGCAGGTTGACTGGGCAACATGGCTGACGGATGTCTATCGGGGCCGGCAGTATCAGGCTACGGTGATTTCGCTTGACACCTCGTTTTTGTCGCCGCGTGGGTTTCTGGACCGCTACCGTTCCAATGCCAGCAGTAACTTCATCAGCTTTCAGGACGCGACGTTTGACCAGATTTACGGCGAGGCCATAACTGAAGTAGATGAGGCGAAGCGAACCGCGCTGTATAAAGAGTCGCAGCGGATCATTTCGGATAACGCCGCCAGTGTCTACATTCAGGATATTGTTGAGTTCAAGGCTTTTCGTAAGGGCTTTGCGGGTTTTGTAAGTTATCCCCTGTACGTTTTTGACGTTTCCACTATCTATCGGACACGATAGCCTTTCGTTAAAACATGGACTTTATCGGCAGGCGGCTGGTAATTGCGGTATTGACTCTGTTTCTGGTGTCTGTGCTTACCTTTGCCGCCTTTGCCGTTATCCCCGGAGACCCCGCGTCGCTGATGCTGGGTACTGAGGCGACTGATGAACAGCTCGCGGCTCTGCGGAAAGAGCTGGGGCTTGATCGGAGCCTGCCTGAGCAGTATGTCGCTTGGCTGGGGCGTTTCCTGAGCGGCTCGCTGGGCAACTCGACGCGCTTTCGCGGCGCGAGTATCACCGGCCTTGTGTTTGAGCGTCTGCCGGTAACATTCGCGCTGGCAACTCTGTCCCTCATCGCCATTTTTCTGATAGCAACACCAGTCGCTCTCCTGAGCGTGAAGGAACATTCGCCCATTGACCGTATAGTAAACACGCTAACGACTATCAGTATCTCAGCCCCGGGCTTTTTTCTGGGGGTGCTGTTTATCTGGGTCTTTGGTCTCATTCTGCGCTGTTTTGTCCCCGGCAACTATGTCTCTTATAAGGAAGATTTAGGCGCGTTTCTTGGCTATCTCGTGTTTCCGGCGCTGGCTATTGCCCTGCCCAACGCGGCCATTGTGATCAAGTTCCTGCGCGGTTCGATTTTTCAGCAGCTTCGCAACGACTATGTTCGCACGGCATACAGTAAGGGAGCGACCCGGCGATTGGTGCTGTACCGCCATGTGCTGAAAAACGCCGTGATTCCGGCGCTGACGCTGATGGGTATGATCGTTGGCGACGTTTTCTCTGGCAGCATTGTCATTGAGCAGGTGTTTACGATACCCGGACTGGGGCGGCTACTCATCGCGTCCATCAGTTCCCGCGATTATCCGCTTATCCAGACCCTAGTTGTATACATCGCGTGTATCGTGGTACTGGCGAATACCCTTGTGGACATCGCCATCCAGATCATTGACCCACGGATCCGTGTCAAATGAGACAGCAACGGTGGAACGCTGACTTCAAGTTCGGCGCGGCGCTGGCAGGCTGCATCGCGGCGCTGTCCCTCGCCAGCTTTGTTTACACGCCTTACGACTACAACGCCATGAATGTTGCCGAGCGTTTTGCGCTACCGGGCGCGGCTCACCTCATGGGTACTGACAATTTTGGCCGGGACATATTTTCCCGCGTGATGATTGGCGGGCGCTATACCTTGCTGGTATCTCTGCTGACCGTACTGGGAAGCGCCGTTATCGGCTCTACGCTGGGCTTGTTGAGCGGCTACCTAGGCAAAGCGTGGGACGAGGCGCTGATGCGGCTGATGGACGCATTGAGCGCCTTTCCGGGCATCTTGCTGGCGCTGGTGATGGTTTCGCTGATGAACGCCTTTGGCGGCAGTAGCCAGCAGAGCCAGGGCGCACTCATCATCGCCCTGCTGATTCTGTTTATTCCCAGCTACGCCCGCATCATGCGAACCGGTATGTTGCAGTACAAGAACGCTGATTTCGCGCTGATGGTAACGCTGATGGGCGCGTCCCACTTCCGTGTCATTTTTGTCCACATCCTGCCAAACCTCACGCCGTCCCTGCTGTCGGCGACAGTGCTGGGGCTGTCCAACGCCATACTTGCGGAAGCAACCATGAGCTACTTGGGACTGGGCATACAGCCGCCCTTGCCAAGCTGGGGGCGTATGCTGTCGGAGTCGCAGAACTTCCTCTTTAACGCGCCGTGGTGCGCCCTTTTTCCCGGACTGATGATCATGCTCACCGTCATTGCCTTCCACGCCATTGGCGAAGGTATTCGGCAGCACTACTGCTAAATCTGCCCACGGCGCACGATGAATTCCTCACGCGCCGCAAGGGGACGCTCGGCGTTTTCCCGTGTGTGGGAAAGCAGAGCGGTCTGCACTCGAAAGGGCTTCTCGTCAGTCCCGCGTTGGCTTGAGCGTGATACCCAGGTGCCGTCGCTCATAAGCTCATGGGCATGGGTGTTGTCCTCAAAGTAAGCGGAGAGTATTGCGCGAACACGCTGTTTGAGATCATCCTGCAAAATGGGAAACATCAATTCCACACGCCGCTCAAGGTTACGGGGCATCCAGTCCGCGCTGGCAAGAAACAACTCGTCCGCGCCGCCATTAGCAAAATAACAGATGCGCGAGTGTTCAAGGTAATGGTCAATGACGCTCACCACACGGATATGCTCCGACATGCCCGCGACCCCCGGCACAAGCATACAGATGCCCCGAACACAGAGGTCAATCTTAACGCCAGACTCGGAAGCGCAATACAGCGCGTCAATGATGTCCGGGTCTGCCAGCGCGTTCATTTTCGCCATGATCCTGCCCGGATATTCCTGACTTGAGCGTTGCGCTTCCCTCTCAATAAGCTCAATGAGCCGGCGCTTGAGCGCCGACGGCGCTATAATCAGGCAGCGTGTGGACTGAATCACCGAATAGCCAGTAATCATGTTAAACAAAAGGCCCGCGTCAAAGGCAATCTCCTCCCGCGCCGTGAAAAGGCCCATGTCCTCATACAGACGCGCCGTGCCGTCGTTGTAGTTGCCTGTGGAGAGATGGACGTAGCGTTTGACCCGCTCGTGTTCACGGCGGATGACTATGGCGACTTTGGCGTGTACCTTGAGCCTCGCCAAGCCGTAAACCACAATCACGCCAGCCTTTTCAAGACCCTTTGCCCATGAAATGTTCCGCACCTCGTCAAAACGCGCCTTGAGTTCCACAACTACCGTTACCTGCTTTCCGTTAAGCGCGGCCTTTTCAAGCGCTCGGACTATGGGCGAATCGCCGCTGGTGCGATAGAGCGTCGCCTTAATCGCTATGACCGCCGGGTCAGCGGCAGCCTCATGGAAAAAGCGCAGCACCGGATCAAACGATTCATAAGGGAAGTGTAGCAGCACGTCGGAGAGGTTTATCCGCTGCCAAAAGTCTTCACCCTCAACAAAAGCCGGGTTAGCGTATATCTTCCACGGCGCTTCCCTCATCTTGTCAAAGCCTTTTATGTCAGCAAGACGGATTCCGCCCAGGTTAAGCGGACCGGATACCTCATACAAATCATCCTCGCCAAGCTCAAAGCGCCGCGCAAGCTCATCGCGCAGGCGGGCGCTTCCCGGGGAGTAGACCATGCGTACCACCCGCGACCTGCCCCGGTGTTCCAGCGCCTCTTCCATGGCTTCGATAAAGTCCTCGTCGCGCTGTTCATCCACCGAAACGTCCGCGTCGCGGTTAATCTTGAACAACATGCGTTCCCTCGCCTCATACCCAGGATGGCAGAGCGCCCCCCAAGTGATCACCACGTCTTCCAGTAATGCCCAGCGCGTCTTCCCCGTGGACGGGAGCCAGAGTATCCGCTCCAGAGACGCGGGAATCTGCGTAACTGAAATGAATTCAGCGTCTTCGCCTTTTTGCGCAAGTAAAAACGCCGCGTATAAGTCATAGTTTTGAATGGGAGGAAAACGCTCGTCCTCAATTCTCAGAGGCGTGAGTACCGAGTAGATGTCCCGTGTAAAAAGCGATTCAAGGTGAGCTTGTTCCGCGTCTGTGTACGAATCAGGACGCGCAAGCTCAAGCCCGCCCTGAGCCAGCGCCGGAAACACTTCGCGCTGAAGACATTCATACCCCTGACGGAAGATCGAGCGTATTTTTTCCGCGCCTCGGTGAAGCTGCTCGTTGATAGCCCGAAGTTCAGACGTGAGCGCATTGTTTTTCCACGCCGCGTTCCGCGCCGCTTTGACTCCGGCAACGCGGATCATGAAAAATTCGTCAAAGTTAGAAAAAGCTATCGAGAGGTATCTGAATCGCTCCATCGGCGGCAATTCACGCCGCAAGCCTTCCGCTAAAACCCGCTCGTTAAAATCGATCCAGGACAAATCCCGGTTAAAATACCTTGCTGTCTTCATAGTTTTGTTTACACGAGTACCACCTTATACCCGAACACATCCTGAAACAAATCGGCTTTTTGTTCCAGTCCGATAAGCTCAAGGCTCAGGTCAAGGTTACCCTGGACGTGCAGCACGATACGCGAATTTGCGCGTTCAACCGTAAGGCGCTTAATCTGCTGGGAATGGCCGCGATCAAGGGCGTCGGCAACGCGGAGCAGGGCTGCCATCTTGAGTACCAGTATCTGATCCCCGGGCGGGAGCATACGGTAAACAATCTCCTCGGTGTCTGAAGGTATTTTCCCCCGATGATAACGGATCACGGCGGCTATGATATCGAGTTCATCACGTTGAAGCCCAAAAATTTCGGAATGAGCCACGATGTACGCCCCGTGCTTGTGATGGTCAGCGGCGGTGATGAACATACCGATATCGTGGAGCATGGCCGCTACCTCAAGGAGCCGGCGTTCCCGCTTCTTCATGCCGTGTTCAAGCGATAGGGCGTCAAAGAGCCGCAGGCTGATGCCTGTTACCTCACGACTGTGCGCCTCATCGTAGCGGTACTTCTTGCCGAGGGCGGCTGCCGACGCAATGATCTGGGAGTAGAATTCCTCCTGTAGCTCGGAGTCAACGCCAAGCGCGATGTCAATAAGCAGCCCCTCGCGGATAGACACGTCCGGCACCACGACCTGTGTCGCGGTGGTCTGTTCAAGGAACTGACGGTACATGAGCAATCCGGGTACAAAGCCTTCCGCCACGGTATACGAGATATGCAGATTCCTGACGATTTCTTCTATAGACGAGTTCCGCACCTTCTCAACAAAGCCGGTAAACTCTTCCCTCTCAATGAGCCGGCACCGCGCATTGAGACATCTGCCGATGAAACCAGATGCTACGCGGGCGTCCGATCCGGTCATAACCAGGGTTTTGACATGGGTAATATCCATCTCAAAGAAAAACGCGGTGTGCCGTATCTGTTCGTTCAGATACCGGTTGCCGTTTCGCTCGAAATCGCCGGCATGACGCGCCTGCTCGTCGAGGATGATCGTGCCAACGTGCAGACTGTGCGCCCCGACCATTTTACCGTGCCGCAGGAGCATAATCTCCGTGGACCCGCCGCCAATGTCAATGATCATGGTGTTTGACTGCCAGAACTTTGGCAGATCGTGTTTAAGGGCAAAGCGCGTCGCCAGATACATGAGCCGGTTCTCTTCAATGCCGTCAACGATGTTGATAAGAAAGCCGGTTTCCCGCTGCACACGATCTACGATGATGTCGCGATTTCGCGCCGCACGGAACGCGCTGGTAGCGATCACCCGCGTATCCGTGTTGCCAATGCCCCAGCCCGCCAGCAGTTCACGGTAAAACTGTAAGACCGACAGGCACTCCAGAAACGACTCCCGCGAAACCTTGCCGGAGGTAAACACGTCCCGCCCCAGGCTCACGGGCTTTTCAGCGCGGTCCAGCTCCCGCCACGTTCTGTCTTCCGCGATCTCCGCGATGAGCAGTCTGATACTGGTGGAACCAATTTCGAGGATCGCCCGCAACCGCGCAAAACCGCCGCCTGTTTCTTTGTCAGTCATGTTTTATAGTTTCATCCACACGTCCGCACAAGGGTCAGTACCTCCCGCCTGAAGACCCAAACGTAACCCACAGAATTTTCCCGTTGCGCTGCTCCCTGAACAGCCTCTCGTATAGTGGCGCTATCCAACCGGATGATGGACTTCAATCTACCCCCGTCCGAGTTCAATCTACTCCCGGCGAACTTCAATCTACCCCCGTCCGAGTCTAATCTACTCCCGGCGAACTTCAATCTACCTTCGGTGGAGTTATATCGTCTGACACCAATGTCTCTGACACTGCCGTTTAATCCTGCGCCCTGGGGTTTCCACACGTCCGCTAAGGCGCAACTTATCAGTACCCCTGTCTAAAGCAAGGGCTTGTAACTTGGGCTGATTGTTCGACCTTGTACCAGACGTTTTTACCCTTTATTTGTATTGACTAACTATCTCCCGTGCCTGTCAATTATCCGGTCATACTTTCTGTTTTCTTCTTCTAATAATTGCAAACGAATCTTTTCCCGCTCCAGCTTTAGTTTTAAAACTTTTTCCTCTTGCTTTAGCTTTTTGGTCTTATACCCAAAAAAGCATATAACACCCGGCAAGCCAATAAACAAGCATAATGCCCCTACTATCGGAACTATATTCATTTTACCCTTCTCCTACCAGACTTTCGACCTTGTATACTAAGCTACCTTTATCTCCGGGTCAACAAGAGGATTCCCAGCCCATCTTTTGCCGCTGCGCTGCCCTATAAGACATCGTTCAAGACCCTCT
>JAITFA010000125.1 GCA_031281685.1 Treponema sp.
ATGGGGATAAACCTCTCGCGCAAAGGCCAAGCTCCGGCCATCAAGGTCAATAAGCGCGGCTTTTAATGAGGATGTACCAATATCAGCGCAAAGAATTGTTTGTATAAGCATATTTTAACTTGTTAGCAGTAAGGCGCCATCCACAGCTTCTTAGCCTGCCTCGCGTAGCGCGTCGCGGTTTTTGACACGTCCCTTACCTCGTTAGTTTCTTCATCCAATCATAGCGATTGAGCTTGATCACCGCCACGATACACTTGATGAGCTGGTCGCACTTGAGGCAGGCAAAAGTAACCACAGGCGGGAAGTGGAAGACAAAGGCGGACAGCATAGCTGATGGGATAACCAGTAGCCACACATGGAAGAGGTCGTTGATAAGCACAAAGTGAGTGGCGCCGCCGGCGCGAACAATGCCGGTTAAGACCGACATCTGGTATGAGGTGCCAATGATGGTAACTGAGAAAACGGAGAGGAACTGAATGGCATAGGCGCGCGCCTCAGCCGAGATGTTCTGGAAGCCAACAGCGAGAATCAGGTCTTTGGCAGTGAAGATAAGCGCCGAGGTTATAATGCCAAAACATAAGAAGATTACCTGCAAGGTGTTGGCGTAAGGCTTCAGCTTGTCGTAGTCGCCTGCGCCCACTGTGCGCCCGATGATGACGCCACTTGCGTTGGCAATGCCGTATACAACCACGCCCAGCATCTGGTGGAGGTTGGCGGCGATAGTGTTTGCCGCCAGCACCTCGGTTCCAAGCCGACCCAGTATGGCGACCTGCGCGACGCCCGCGATGCCCCAGCAAATGTCGCCCAGAATAACCGGAAAGCCGTACTTGAAGAAGTCGCGCCGTATATCCGCGTTATGCAGGACCAGTTCGCGTATCCTCCACCTGAGCGCCGTATCTCTGAACCGGACATAGCTAAAGCTCACGCTGAATTCACAGGCGCGGGCAAAGACCGTGGCAATAGCCGCGCCGCGCACACCAAGCGCCGGCAATCCCAGATTGCCGAATATCAGCACCCAGTTGAGGAAGACATTGACACAGAAGCCCACTACCGAACTGATAAAGCCGATGCGCGTATTTTGGGCGCAGCGCATTGACGCCAGAAACACGCTGTTGAGGCAAAAGAAAACGTAGGAGAAGCAGACAATGCCGATGTACTTGATGCCCTCGTCGATTACGACCTGCTCGCTGGTGAAGAGGCCGAGTATCTGGCGCGGAATCAGCAGCGCCAGCATCATGAACGCCAGCCCCACGCCAAAGGCGGACTTAATCGCTATGTTTATGACGACTTTGGCTTTTCGAGAATCCTTCTTTCCGAGGTACTGGGCGGCAAGAACCACCAGCGCCGCGCTCAGACCCGCGTTTAACATCTGGAGCATCCACTGTATCTGGTTTGACAGAAACACCCCGGACAGGGCGCTGTCGCCCAGAGACCCGACCATGAAGTTATCCATGAGGCCAATGCCAAAGGTGATGAGGTTTTGCAGTGCCAGAGGCACGGCAATCTTCGCCAGGGTTATGTAGAAGGATTTGTCTTTAATCATACATCAGCGCTGGCTGCGGGAAAGCAGGATGAGCCGGATAAAGCTCATCAGCGCGGTGAGGGCAGCGGCAACGTACGTGAGGGCAGCGGCAGTAAGCACTTTTTTTACCCCATCGAGTTCCCCTTCGTTTAATACGTGATTCTCTCTCAGAAGCGCGATTGCCCGCGCCGATGCGTTGAACTCGACCGGCAAGGTGATGATATAAAACAGCACCGAAACGCCAAAGAAGATGATGCCCAGATTGAGTAGCAGGGGAAACGACAGCAGTAAGCCCGCTATTGCCAGCCATGGTCCCACCGCCGAGCCGATGTTTGCCAGTGGCACCAAGGTACTCCGCAACCCCAGTGGGGCGTAGGACACGGCGTGCTGTATCGCATGGCCAGTCTCATGCGCCGCAACGCCAATAGCCGCAATGGAATTCTGCGCGAACACAGGCCGGGAAAGCCGAAGCACCTTAGCCATCGGGTCGTAGTGGTCGGTGAGCGCCCCCCGCGTAGCCTGTATACCCACGTCATGGATGCGGTTCACCTTCATCAGCATGGCCGCAACGTCCCGTCCGGTGAGGTTGCGGGAACAGCGCACCCGTGAATACTTCGCAAACGTGGACTTCACGAGTATCTGCGCGATCACTGACAGCAACAGCGTCGGCGCCACCAGTACCAAATAGTAAACATCAATCATTCTAACCTCTTATTATTTTTGTTTGTATCGGTTCAAACACCTTCAAACACTACTGTCTAAACACCACAAACTGGCCAACCTGAACACTCCAAACCGTGCTGTTGAGACCCTCTCACGTCCTGTTGACACTCCTTCAGACAAACGTCTGACACCTCCTCAAATAAGCGGCTCAACCACCCACTGACAGACAGCACGGTTGGAACACTTCCACCCGTGCTGTTCAAAGACCTTGATCCGCCCAGATCAAACACCTTGATCCAGACTGTTCAAAGACCTTGAACCGCCCAGATCAAAGACCTTGAACCGGGCGTCTTACGACCTGTTTTCAGGGTACAGCACAAACTCCGCCGGTCCGTTTGGCAGAAGCTTCGCTATCACCGCTTGTATGTCCGCTGGCGTCAGCGCCTCGTAGAGCGACAAACGCTGATTCAGGCGGCTTAACGGCGACCGGAATATCACGGCGGAGTTACTGTAACTCTGCGCGATATAGTTATTACTCTGAAGGTTCACCTCGTAACTCTTCTTCAGAGCTTCAACCGCCTTGTCAAACGTGTCCGCGTCAATGTCGTCGTTAGCGACCAGCTCAAGCTGCGCTTTCACCGCCGCTCTCAGTTCAGCAACGCGGTTCGGATCACAGCCAAAGGAGATATTCATCCCAAGCTCGCCGTCAAGCGGCAGAGGCTGAAGAAACGCTGACGCCGATATGCCGTAGACGCCGCCCAGTTTCTCGCGGATTTCACGGGTGAGGACAATTTCCAGATACTCGGTTAGAGCCTCAGTCGCGGCGCTACCGGCATCGCTGAACGGCTCGCCATTGAAGTAAACCATGTACACATAGCTCTGCTCTTCCTTGCCCTTGTAGATATTCTGTTCCATCTGCCCTGGTCGCGTGATTGGCGTATTCTCCCACTCATTGAGACGCTCGCCGTCCGACGGAATCGCCGCAAGGTAGGCTTCCGCGTAGTCCCGCATGGCGGCAATTTCAAGATTCCCCACAAAGGTAAAGATATAATCAGCCGGGTTAAGGGTGCGACGTGCAAAGTTAAGCGCCTCATCAAGGCTTACGCGATCAAGGTCGGCGACCGTAAGCGGCACAAAATATGGGTTGTTATCAACGAGGATTCGGTTTATTTCATCACTGTAGTAGGCTAAGGGGACATCTGTGCGCTGAGAGAGGGCAGCGCGGTACTGTTCGAGAACGACCGCCATGATGTCAGCGTCAATACGCGGCTGGGTAAAACCGAGGTACAGCAGTTCAAACAGGGTCTTGAGGTCGTTGGTGGAGGCAGAGCCGTTCACCGTGCGCGTCCACGCTGAATTGCCAAAGCCGACGCTTACCTGCTTACCGGCGAGCTTCTTAGTCAGTTCCTGCCGTGTGTATGGACCCATACCGGAGGCGTTGAGCAGTTCCGAACTCAGGCGGACGCTGACGCTCTGTTCAGCCGCCGCGCTGGTAATGCCGCCCCGCGCCTGCGCAATCAGCGTGATTTGGTTATTCTGATTGGCGGTTTCCCTCAATATAACAGTAGCGCCGTTGCTTAACTCCCAGATGAGTGCATCGGTTTCCTCGTCCAGCGCCTCCGCCACAATAAAGCCCGGTACTGGTTCCTCCTCAAGCAGTTCCTCGCTGAGGTCTTCGTTTACTGGCGGCGCTATGGGCGCGACAGCGGTCTGTACTACGAGCTGCTGCACCCGCGTTTTTGAAGGCAGCGTTGGCAGTTCGCTATCCGGCGCAAGGATATAGATCGACAGGTCGTTAGTAGCGAAGTATGCCCGCGCAGTCAGGGTAATATCGCGGGCAGTGATGCCGGGAAACAGGCGTTGAGCGGCGTCTAGTTCCCACGAGATGTCTGGCGCCGGTTCGCCTCGCAGGAAATGCGAGATAAACTGTGAAGCATACAGGCTGGAATCCGTCCGATCGCGTTCGGAATCCTGCTGTTGCAGGCTGGACAGGAGCGCCCGTTTAGCGCGGTTAATCTCAGCGTCGGTAAAACCGTAGCGCTCAATGCTCCGCTTTTCGAGCAAGAGCGCACGAATCGCGTTTTCAATGCCGCCGCTCTTTGCCTCCACAGCCAAAACCCGGAAGCCTGATGAGGCGCCGTACGTTTCAATCCACGATCCCGCACTCAGATACGGCGCGTCCGGTTTCGCGGCAACATCGTTAAAACGGCTGCTCATCATCTGTTCAATAAGCTCATCAATGATAGCCTCACGGAACGCGGCAAGGTCAGTACCGGCTTTCTGCTGCGGCAGTTTGTAGTAAAGGTAGCCGTAGGTATAGGGAAACTCCGGGTCAGTGAAGGTAGCGGTCGAGAATGTCGCGGGTTTGGGCGGCGTGAGGTCGTATTCAGGGCGAAGTATGGGCGTCGCGGGTTTGGGCGCGGTAAAGTGCGCTGCCAGTTCAGCCTCTAAAGCCGCGCCATCGAAGTCGCCAACAAAGATGAGCGCCATATTATCCGGCTGGTACCAGCGCTGATAGAATGCCTTGATCTGATCGGCGCTCGCGGTCTGAATTATTTCCGGCAGTCCGATAGGCAGACGCACCGCATAGCGCGAATCCTTGAACAGCATCGGCAACAACTGCTGCGTCACCACGCGATCAGACGCGCCTAAGCGCATACGGTATTCTTCCATTATGACACCACGCTCCTCATCAACGTCTTTTGGAGCAAAGGTAACGGCGTGAGACCAGTCATCAATGATGGCCAAGGCTTTCTCTGGCACCTTTTTGACGCCGTTCACAGTCTCGACTGGCACCTCGATACTATAAATCGTTTCATCAAAGCTGGTATGCGCATTGGCGTCCGCGCCGAAACGCATACCTGTGGAACGCAGGTATTCGAGCAGTTCCGCCTCGGGGAAACGCGCTGTGCCGTTGAAGGCCATGTGTTCGGTGAAGTGGGCAAGCCCGCGCTCGCTCTCGGTTTCAAGCACCGAGCCGGCGTTTACGGCCAGCGTAAGAAAGGCGCGATTTTCGGGTCGTGCATTCTCTAAGATGTAGTAGCGCAGTCCGTTGGGAAGCGTTCCCAGCCGCGCTTTTTCCATGAACGGCACCGGGTCGCTTGGCCGTCCTAGCCCACCGTAGTTATCAGCTTCGGGGTTGGCGTACAACGCTACTGGCAAAAAGAGTCCTGCCATCATAAAAAGGAGGAACCCGACCCAAGCATCTTTCATTTGAAGCAATGAAACACGTGATAAATAAGAACGATGTGTATGTGTATTCATAGGTTACACTATACCGATTCACCGCTCTTACGTCTATCGTTGCCAGCCGACGCAACAATTCAAAGTATTAGCCTTTGCGGTGTCTGACCCCTTTCTGACCCTCTTCCGGCCCCGCCTGGGAAGCATAGCTCCAGCATAGCTGCCCGTGGTATAGTTACTACATCCGTCCTTCCGTGCAGGTGGTGGTATAAGCCGCCAAACTCCCAATCTTCCGCCCGTTCAACCATGCCCGCCCGCTTGGGATTTTCATCTATATAGTCAAATACCCGCAAAAACTGCCTTACGTCGTCGATAATCTTTGAGAAAAACCGCTTTCCCCAGAGATGTCCCCCCTGCTTACCATGTACCTTGTTCCAGTATCGGGCGAAATTCCCCTTGATCCATTGCATTATCTTGGAAAGGGACTCTCCGCACTCCGGTTTAATGAGCAGATGGACGTGATTATCCATAATACAGAAGTCAAAAAGCTGAAACGGATATTTTTGTTTCGCTTTTTTGACGAAGTCTAAGAATATAGCCTTGATCTGCGGCGCTTGGAGTTCCATCTCGTTACGGTTAATTTCCGAGGTAACGTGATAGGTAGCTCCGTCCTTAAGTTTTCTTGGATCTCTCATAGCTATAGATATGGCTCTGAGAAGGGCTTATGTTTTAGTGTGTGTCTGGCTTTAGGTGTCTGGCACCAAAACGACAGACTAACTAAACTAAACTTAAAACACCCCACACTCATACGCTTAACAAAACGACCATACTGCGCGGCTTTACAAGGTAAATGTCGGGATAGGGCAAGGGCTTCTCGGTTTTGGGAAGACAGATGTCATCAGGCGAGGAAAGGGCCGTGTCAATCGCACGAAGCCACTTCTTATTTTCAGGCGCCTTGTAGATGTTGAAGGGAACCTGCCTTGAACCAGCATTAAACATGATGTAAAAATCATTGTCGTCACGGTCAGCGAGAATATCGGCTTTACTGCCATCTATGCGGAGAGCCAAGCAGTCATTGAGGTCGTTCCAGTCAGGAGTGTTGCCCTTTTCATCAAACCAACTAATGTCGGGTATGGCGTTGTAGTTGTCACGGCCAGTATAAAATTCAGGCCGCATGAAACCGTGGTGGCGCAGGCGAAACGCTATTGCCTCTTTGACAAAGCGGAAAAGCCCTGTGTAGGTCTTGAGATGCGACCAGTCATACCAGGAAATCTCGTTGTCCTGACAGTAGGCATTGTTGTTACCGTTCTGGGTACGGGCAAACTCGTCACCGCCGAGTATCATCGGCGTTCCCTGCGATATCATCATCGTGGCAATGAAATCCTTTAAGAGGCGCTCGCGGATCGTTTCTATTGAAGGATTCTGGGAATGGCCTTCAAAGCCATTATTCGCGCTGTTGTTATTATCGCTGCCGTCGGTATTGTTCCAACCGTTCTCCTCGTTGTGCTTAGAGGAGTAGGAAACAAGGTCTTTTAAGGTGAATCCATCGTGGCTAGTGATGAAGTTAATCGAGTGAAACGGTTTTCTGCCGTCGCGCAGGTAGAGGTCGGAACTGCCGGAAATCCGTGTGGCAAGATGGCGCGTCTGCTTGGCATCGCCTCGCCAGAAACGCCGCACGTCGTCGCGGTAGCGATCGTTCCACTCTGCCCAACGACCGCCGGGAAACCAGCCAACCTGATATGCGCCGCCAGCGTCCCAAGCTTCGGCAATGATTTTGGTATGCCGCAGAACCGGGTCCTCGGCAATACGTTCCAGTGTGGGCGGATTTTCAAGAAGCCTGCCGTACTGGTCGCGCCCAAGTATAGAACCGAGATCAAAGCGGAACCCGTCAACATGCATCTCCATCACCCAGTAGTGCAGGCACTCGATGATGAGGTCCCGCACCACCGGATGATTACAGTTCACGGTGTTGCCACAGCCGGAGTAGTTCTTGTAGTAACGCTTGTTCTCGTCAAGTATGTAATAAATCGAGTTGTCAAGACCCCGAAACGAGAAGGTCGGCCCCATCTCATTACCTTCGGCGGTATGGTTAAACACAATGTCCAGAATCACTTCAAAGCCAGCTTTGTGCAGTTCCCGTACCATCTCTTTGAACTCCCGCACCTGTCCTCCCGGACTGCGGTTTGAGGAGTAAGAACCTTTGGGGGCAAAGAAGGCTACGGTTGAGTAACCCCAGTAGTTACGCAGACGCTCGCCAGTGCGGGGGTTTTGGTGGAAATACTCGTTTTCGTTGAACTCCTGAAGGGGCAGAAACTCAAGGCTGGTAACGCCCAGCTCCTTGAAGAAGGGTATCTTCTCAATAACGCCCCGATAGGTTCCCGGATGCGTCACGCCGGAAGATGGGTGGGCGGTAAGACCCTTGACGTGGGTCTCGTATAGTACGCTGAAACGCAAGGGATAGTTGAGCGGCGTATCCCCCTGCCAGTCAAACTCATCATCAATAACCACACAGCGTGGCGTGGTGAGGAAGTTTTCCTGAAGAGAGAACGAGAGGTCTCGCCCCGAGTCATCGGGGTTATAACCAGTACAGGCATTGAAGTCCCAGTTATCAAAGCGCGTGAGCGCCCGCGAATAGGGATCGATGAGTGCTTTATGGGGATTAAACCGAAACCCCCTTTCAGGAGCATACGGACCATCCGCAAGGTAGAGGTACAGCGTTCCGGCTTTGAGGTCGGCTATATAACAGTGCCACACGTCGCCTGTACGATTCTTTATGGGATCAAGCTTCAGTTTCTGATACGAGCTGTCAGGAGCGTCTGATTCAAACAATAGCAGCGTGATTGAGTCAGCATTACGGGAAAACAGGGAAAAGTTTACCCCATTTTCAGTTAAGACCGCGCCTAAGGGAAGCGCTTTACCGGGTTCAACAATGAAGTTTCCAAAACTCATAAGTTCATGGTATCACACCTTGCACATGAGCGAATAGAGCGGTAGTTCTCAAACCGCCGCTCGTTCAAGCCGGTCGTTGATGGCGCTTCCCAGTCCGACATCGGGAACGCGCTGGGCATGAATGGTGGACGCGCCGATATGGTCAATTTCATACAAGGTCTCGAAGAGCGCGGCTGCGGCAGTGGCCAGATTGCCGTGTTCCGAAAGCGTATAGATGCGGCTCTGGTCGTGGTCCGCGGTTACGGCGCAGCGGCGCAACCAGCGGTCGCGGGTATTACCATCAAAAAAAAGCCAAGCTGACGCAGGTTCCCAGGGCAGTTCAAGCATTTCAGCGCGGCTATGGAGCGTAAGGCTGGTTCGGGGCGCGTAGTGGCTTTTAAGCTGGCCCGGTGAATGGGGCTTTGTTACAGCCGGCGCCGCGCCCAGTTCCACCGCGCCGATAAGCGCCTCAATACGCTCACGCGGCATTCCTCCCGGTCGCAGAATACGCGGTGTGTCTGACACCAGTTCCAGCACGCTTGACTCAACGCCGATACCGCAGGGACCGCCGTCAAGAATAACAGCGACCTTTTCGCCGAGCTGTTCCCGCACATGCTCGGCTCGCGTGGGGCTGAGGTAGCCAAAGGGGTTGGCGCTGGGCGCGGCTATCGCGCCGCCTGCCGCACGGATCAGCGCCAGCGCCACATCGTGCTGGGGGAAGCGTAACGCTACTGTTGGAAGCCCACTTGTGGCAAGCTCAGGCACAGCGTTTTGTTTCGGCAGTATAAGTGTCAGAGGCCCGGGCCAGAGCGCACGGGCAAGCGTGTCAAAACGGGTACGCGCAGTTGTATCCAGCAGACTCAGGTCGGCAAGCCGCTCCACACTGTCAAGGCTGGCGATGTGAACGATGAGCGGGTCAAAGCGAGGGCGCTGTTTTGCCTCAAACACCTTTGCCAGCGCAAGGGCGTTAAAGGCATCAGCGCCTAGGCCGTAGACCGTTTCTGTGGGAAAGGCCACCAGCTCACCGGCGCATAATGCCTCCGCGCCGGCGTAGAGCGCGGCATCGTCAATAGTCGAAAAATACCGCATGGGACTGCTACAACCAATGACGGCGTTTAAAAAAGATGATCATGCCAATAGCGATGAGTATCATCAGACTCCAGACTATGGGATAGGCGTGAGGGTATCCGAGTTCAGGCATATTGGCAAAGTTCATGCCATAGACCCCAACGATGAAGGTCAGGGGTATAAAAATGGTTGCAATGATAGTCAGTACCTGCATAATCTTGTTCATGCGGTTGGAAATTGATGCCAAGTGTACTTCCATCACCCCGTCCAGCAATTCGCGGAAGAGTTCCACGTTATCAAACACCTGGGTTGCGCTATCGTGCAGGTCTTTGAAAAAGGGATCAAGCGGCGAAGCGATGAGTTTAGAATCAAGGTGCAAGATTACGTTCAACCCTTCACGCAGAGGCCGGATAACCCGCCTGATCTCAAGGAGCGCCTGTTTCACCCGCTGTACATCGGCTAGGAGCGTATTGTCATTCTCGTCAAGGGCGCGGTCTTCAAAGACTTCGATATTATTGCCTAGTCGGTCCAGCTCTAAAAAGTATTCATCAACCACCGCGTTTATGATCGCATAGACCAAGTAGGCTACGCCCGCCCGCCGGATCTTCCCAACATTGTTCATAATACGCCGTCTGATCCCATCAAACGGATCGTTGGGTCTTTCCTGAAAAGTGATCACCGTATCAGCGGTAAGGATAAGGCTTATCTGATCCAGATCAAGTTCGCCGTTGGCTTTGTCTGTCCGGTGTCTCAAGGACTTAAACGTGATGAACAGGTAATTGTCGAATTCCTCAGCCTTGGGGCGTTGCTCAACATCAAGGATATCCTCGACAGTTAAGGGATGTATGGCGAAGGTTTCAACAATCTGGCTTATGGCGGCGGCATCTTTCAGGCCGTTAATGTTGATCCATGTGAGTCCGGCGCTGTTGCGGTACTCCAAGAGTTCCTCAATCGTCGATGCCTCGCGCTGCCACGCGCCGATAGGGTCATAACCAATGATAGAAAGTTCCATAGCTTATAAATTTAACGGGAATGAGAAGGTGTTGCAAGAGATTCCGCGTCCGTCCAGGGCATCGGTGTTTACGTTTTTGGAGCAGGTTGATCACCCTTGCCCCAGCGTGGGTGCCAGAGATGGTAGTGTCAGACGTGAGCGTCAGCGTAGGTGTCAGAGACGATGGTGTCAGACTTGGTATCAGAGACGTGGGTGCCAGAGACGGTGGTCTTAACCACACGGTTCCAGGTGCCAGAGACAGTGGTGTCAGACGTGAGTACCAGAGACGTGGGTGCCAAAGACAGTGGTGTCAGAGACGTTTGTCTTAACCGGAAATGTGGGTGTCAGAGACGTGGTGTCTTAACCGCACGGTTCCGGGTGCCAGAGACGACGGTGGTGTCAGACGTGAGTACCAGAGACGGTAGTGTCAGACATGGGTGCCAGAGACAGTGGTGTCAGACGTGAGTACCAGAGAC
>JAITFA010000135.1 GCA_031281685.1 Treponema sp.
TATTATTTGAAAAAGTATTTGGGGTAAAGTTTGAATATTCTAATAACCCGTGGAAATCAGATTATATTGGTATTGGTTCCATTCTTCAATGGACATGTCCAAAAGGTATTGGAATTAAAGGTAGAATATTAAATACAATAAGATACCTTCTGGGGAAAAAGGGCAAGATACTTGTTTTAAGCGCCGGGTTTCGGGACAAACCGAATATACATACCGGTTTTTATAGGGAAATGGAATTCAAAATTGTTCGGGGGAGACTAACTGAAAAATGGCTTTTGGACAATGGCCTGATAAAAGGACATGTTTTGGTGGGTGATTTGGGGTTATTGTCTCCTTATTTAGTAAAAACCGAAATCCAAAAGAAATATAAACTTGGTATTATCCCGCATTTTAAGGATATGAGTTCATCTCTTATATGGGATATTTACAAACAACATGAAAAAAATTGTTTGATGATAAATGTGCATGATAATCCGGAAATGGTAATACGGCAAATTGCCAGTTGTGAGTCAGTTGTTTCATCTTCACTCCACGGCCTAATAGTGGCTGACAGTTTTGGGATTCCGAACTTATGGATTGAAAATCGGTGGAAGATGGATATTGAGCCATTATTTAAGTATTTAGATTATTATAGCGCATTGGGAATAACTGAAATAAAACCTGTGCAAGCATTTGATTTTTTATATTCAAGTATAGATATTATAAAGAATCAATATAAAATTGATTTTAAAATAGTTAAATCAAAACAAGAAGAGTTATATCATTTTTGCAATGATTACTTTAGAAAAAACTGTGAGTGTGCGCGCATCACATAACAGGTCTGTATGCTTCCAACTGCTGGGTCATTCCGTTCCTCTGCTATGTGCAGAGGAACATTCCCTCTCTTTTCCGAATCTACCTACTCCGTAGCTCCGGCAAATGCCAAAGAACAGGTACGCAACTCCGCTGACCTCGTGGTTGCCTCCAACGCGGAAGACGGCGTGGCGGCTTTTCTGGAAAGCGCCTTCCAGCTTTAAGTATCGCGCTGCATTAACAGCGCCGCGTCCAGCTTGGCTGCCTCACCATGCGACAGGTCGGTCGGCAGTATGAGAGGCTGGTCCTGATCCGGCGGCAAGAGGAAGCCCGCGTCAAGGAAACGCAGGAAAAGGCGCTCGTAATCAGCGAAAGATAAGCGGCGCGTCAGCGAACAATAGACGCCGCGCTGTTGCCATACGCTGGCGGACGGTATATGGCAGACCTCCCGCCGCTTCGGAACGGCGGCGATGAGGTCGTAGACGGCGCGTGTCGCGGCGCTGAGAATGAGTGGCGGGATGTAGTCTGACGACGGTAACGCTAACGGCTCATCATAAACAAGCGCCACAGGAGACAGGGACCAAGGGAGCGTGGGCAGTAACATCGTGCCTCTTGGCCAAGCAAAGGGCAGAAAGGGACGCCAGCGGAACAGGCAGGTATCGCCAGCGATGGTGGTGTCAGAGACCGACGGGTCAATGACGGGTGTGTCAACGGGGATACCTGTTGCGGCAAGGGCGCGGCGCAAGGAGGACTTATCGCTATAGACCCTAATTGCCTTACCCGGAAAAAGCTGCGATAACGCTTTGATGAAGCGGTGTTCGGTAAAATGGGGGAATGGCGCAAACAAGCCGCGTTCAGCGCTGTTCTTGAGTTCGCGCAGTACCGCCGGCGGGGTATGACCCAGTATGGCGGCGCCGTTGTCTTGCCAGAGATCAACAACACGGCGATTGCCGTTGAGATAAAGGCGAAAACCACGCGCCCTGAGTACCGGAGGCAGGTGGCGCAGGAGAGACGCGCCCGGTTCCGGCTCAGTCATTGTACTCATCGTAGTCTTCACGCTCTTTGTTAGTGAAAGCATAAGGCGGATCGCCGACGATGTGGAGGTCTTCGCGGTCTATCTCATGGAGAAACACGGACGGAAACATCGGCATGGTATTGCCATACATACGACGCAGCGCACAGGTGCTTAGATAGAGCTGGTCCATAGCCCGCGTCGCGCCCACATAAAAGAGCCGGCGCTCCTCTTCCAGTTCCTCGTTACGCTTGTCCTCGCGGGGAAAGACGCCCTGCTCAACGCCGGTCATAATCACCCGCCGGAACTCCAAGCCCTTGGTGTTGTGTAACGTAATAAGCGTAACCCTGTTCGGGTCGTTTACATCAGTATCTTCCAGAGAACGATCCAGTTCGATGTGTTCGAGAAAGTCCAGTAATCCCGCCTCAGTCGCGGGGTAGAGACTGGCGGCATTGGCCAGCTCTTGCAGGTTACTGATGCGCTGATTGCCCGCGATTTCATCGTGGTTCAGGTGATACTCGGCAATGCCTGACTCCATAACCAGCGTTACCACGCACACAGAAAGCCCCTCGTCAGCAATCAGGTCTTCCCTTTTACGCCCGCTTTTAAGCACGCCGTGGGTCCCGCGCCGTTTTCTGGGCGCTTTTTTCGTGGGCTCATCCACCTCATCGGCTCCTGCCTCCTCAGCCAGCGCCGCGCCTCGTGTCCCGCCAGAGGCTAGTAGCGTGGCGCGTCCCAGTTCAATGACGTGGAAAAACGTCTCAAGCCCTACACGCGCCTTCGCTGAAATCTTGGGCGTGAGGCGCTCCCCTGCTGTACGAAAGTCAAGCGTCTCAGCCAATGCCGCGTTCACCACGCGCTTCACGGTAGCCGCGCCAATGCCCCGCGTTGGCTTATTCACCACGCGACAGAACGCGACCTCATCACGGGGATTCACGAGCAAGGCAAGCAAGGCAAGCGCGTCCTTTATCTCCTCCCGCTCATAGAACTTGAGCGAGCCAAGCACACGGTATGGGATATGCCGGCGCAGGAATTCAGTTTCAAAGCCCAGTGATTGCGCATTGGTTCGGTACAGAATCGCCCAATCCGCGTAAGCCACCTTGTGCCTAGCCCACGCTTCTTCGATAAGCTCCGCGCAGAACATGACCTCCTCGTCCTGATTCGGCAGAAAGGCCAGCACCGGCTTTTTACCAGTTCCGCGCACGGCAATCAACGTTTTCCCCAGTCGTCCCTGGTTATGATCCACCACTGAGGCCGCGACACTCAGAATGGGAGCCAGTGAGCGATAGTTTCGTTCCAGCCTGATAATATCCGTACCCGGGAAACGCTCCGGGAACTCAAGAATGTTCCGCACCTCCGCGCCCCGGAATCGGTAGATGGACTGGTCGTCATCACCCACTACGCAAACGTAGGTATCCTCGCCGCGCATTTCCTTGAGCAGTTCAAACTGCGCAACATTGGCGTCCTGATATTCATCAACCATGATTACCCTGAAGCGCGACCTGAACCGTTCAGCCATTGCCGGATTGTTCCTGAGTATCTCCACTGGCTTTTTGATAAGATCGCCAAAATCTACGTTACCGGTTTTAGCCAGCCGTTCCTCATAGTCGCGGTAGATTCGCCGGAACTCGCTCCGGTGATCGATAAGCGTCAGTTCTGGATCGTCCGGCGAGAGGAAGTAGTCTTTGGCGCGTGCGATATGGTGAGCTGCTTCCCGAACCTCTCCCCGCGACGAGCCTTCCATAACCGCGCCAAGCAGGGACGCGGTATCATCGTCATCATAAATGATGAAGCCTGAATCAAGCCCAGCCAGTGAGCCGTGTCGCCGCAGAAACCATGCCCCAAACGAGTGAAACGTGCGTAACATCGCGAAACCAGCTCGCCCGTCAATGAGTTGCGCCCGGTCTGCCATTTCCTTCGCCGCCCTGTTGGTGAACGTAACCGCCAGAATAGCGCGGGGGTCCACGCCCTGTTCCCGAATGAGGTACGCGATTTTTGTGGTGATAACTCGTGTCTTCCCTGACCCTGCGCCCGCGAGGATGAGCAGACTCCTGCCAGAGTGAAACACAGCCGCCCGCTGCTCCTCATTGAGCGCCTCAAGGTAGGGGGGAAGTACAGGATGCAATGGCGCGGAAGGCGCGGAATCAGGCATAAGGGGGCTGACGTTCATCAGTGTTTACCTCTTGAAACAAGATACACCAATAAGGCTTTCTATACAAGTTACCAAACGCGCCGTAAAGCCTCCGGCACAAGGTGTCAGAGCCGTAGGTGTCAGACATTGGTGTCAGAGACTTAAGCCCCGCGCCAGTGTCTGGCATCTGCACACATGGTGCCAGAGACGTAGGTGCCAGAAACCTAACCAGCGCCAGTGTCTGGCACTTGTCCGTGTGTCTGGCACTAGTGGTTGCGAGTCTGGTATAGCCGCGTAGCGTGTGGTGTCTGGCATCTGCACACATGGTGCCAGAGACCTAAGCCCCGCGCCAGTGTCTGGCATCTGCACATGTGATG
>JAITFA010000185.1 GCA_031281685.1 Treponema sp.
CGTCAAGGTACGACGTAACGCTTCGTTGAGATATGAGCCTGCGCCCCATCGGGGTCTAGGTTACACCCCATCGGGGTCTAGGTCTTCACCCCATCGGGGTCTAGCCTGCACCCCATCGGGGTCTAGGTCTTCACCCCAGCAGGGTCTAGCCTGCACCCCTGTATATGCCTCATTGTCGTCATAAGGGTATCGAGCTGCCGGTAGTATAAAAAGACACAAAGCGTGACAAGGAGCGTGGATACGAGCAGAACCGGAAGAGGCGCGGCGGGCATTGCCGGGGCGCGGGCTGCAAGGGTTGAAAGCGCAACGAGCGCGTTGTAGAGCAGGGATAAGAGAGGCGCGACATTGCTCACCGCGAGAAAAAGTATAGCTATGACCATGAATACGGTAGTGAGCGGAACTAGGACAATGCCCGCAATAACACCGATAGGGCGCAGGGCGCCGAAACAGGCGGCCACTACAGCGGCGGTTGCTATAAACGCGCCAAGTGAGGCGGCAAAAGGCTTTGCCACACAGTCGGGAAGCGAGCCGCGAATAAGCGCATAGATGACTTCGCCAATGAAGAAAATGCCGGCAAGCGCCAGATAGGACAAGATGAAAGACAGGCTATGACCAGCCTCCGGCTGGAGTATGAGCTGTATCAGAAAACTCATAGCCAAGAGCGATGCGCCCTGTTTAGGCAGGGTGGCAAGGAGCATAAGCGTTCCCAGCAGATACATGATGGCGGCGCGATTCAGGGACGGCAGGTTTCCCACAAGGTATACATAGAGGAGAATGAACGCGGAGCAGACAAGCGCGGCTAGCCGTATCCCCAAAAGCCGTTTCAGAGCAAAGGCAATGAGCGCGGTGATTATGGCAAGGTGCATACCGGACAGCGCCAGTATGTGAGAGCAGCCCGCGTCCTGATACGCAACAGCGAGCGAGGTGGCAAGCTCATCCTTCACACCCAGAACCAAGGCGGCGGCAAGTCCGCCCCACTCAAAGCCGCTGAATCGTTCCGTCAGCCATGTGCGGACGCTGGTTCGCAGGCGTTCCAGCGCCGGAGCGTTGTGTATAACATGAACAGCGTATGCGCGAAACGTCTGTTCTCGCGCCTCGTCTTTAGCCGGCTGAAACGCGCCTTCGATATATACCTCAGAACCCCGGCCAAAGCCTTTTACTCGTGGAATCGTTGTTGTTGGAAAAAACACCTGAACGTTTCCTGACGCGGACGCGCTCAAGCCGCCTGCGCCAGACACCCGTTTGAGCGCGACAGAAGCCATACCGCCGCCCTGGGTAAAAGCGCGGGGATCGTCGCAAAGCGTTCCCCGCAGTCCCACGATGTTTTTGCTTATGGACAAACCCAATCGGGGTTTCACGCCCCCGGCAACATTAGCGGCAGCAAGCCCTACGCTCAGGCCGATTGCAAAGGCAACAACATAGACCCTCGCCGCACGGAAACCGTAGCGTGACCCAAGTCGTATAGGCGCATAGGCAAGCGTCCGCATAAGGCAGACAACAACAAAGCCGAAAACCACGAGTAGAAACGTAATACCGCTGTAATAAGCGAGCGCGGCGCCACATGCGGCGCACAAAACCGGCGTTAATTTCATACAGGGTATAAGGCGTTGGTAACGCGAATTGCTTGTTAAACACAGCTCGCTATAGCGCTTTCCAGGGCGTAAAGTTGGGGGTCGATGATTGCTATGGGGTCGGTTCTTTTACGCAGGGCAATGAGGCGTTCCGGCATTTTGATGGTCTGACCTGTGATTTCCTTGATAAGTCCGCCCTCTATTGCCGGATGGCCGGTAGCAAGCACCACGATATGTACCTCATTGCCTGAGAGGTTGCGAGTTTTGAGCAGACATTCAGCAGCGGCAAAGCCGACCGCCGCGTGGGGATCAAGCAAGACGCCGTACTTCTTCCAGACCTGTCCAATGGTGTCAACTGTCGTCTTGTCGTCAATGGATGCGGGAAAAACCATGTTTCGCATAACCGCAGGCGCTTCCGCGTAGAACGAGGATAGCCGCTCATAGTTCGAAGGCACGGCCACATCCAGCCCTGGGGAAATCGTGGCAATCGGTGGCTTGGGCTTGAATGGTTTACCCTGAATAAAATCGCCAACAGAGTTATTAGCGTTCATGGCTGCGACAAAACCAGTTACTGGTAAACCAAACTTCCATGCGTACAGACCCGCGATGAGGTTTCCGAAGTTACCGGAAGGCACACTGAATACTAGGCCGCCGGGCAATTGCTTTTTCAACTTGAGAAAAGCGTAGATGTAATAGAAGGATTGCGGCAGAAGCCGCCCCGGATTACGGGCATTGGCTGTGGTGATGTGGTAACGCTCGGCGAAAGAGGTGTCATAGATGCACTCCGTGATGAGCCGCTGGCAATCATCAAAGGTACCTCGTATCTGAATAGGGATGATGTTCCCGCCATTGGGTACAAACGTAGCCAGATCAAGGCCGCGAATTGGGCCTGACGGATAGAGCAGACAGCAGATGATGTTCTGCCGTCCGGCAAATGCGCGGGCAATGCTCACGCCCGTGTCATCCCGCACCGCTGACAGAACCATGCTCTGCCCGTTGTTTTTGAGGAATTCCTCCATAGCTGCCGCGAGAAAACTAGTACCAAAGTCCTTAAACAGACCGGTTGGCCCATTGTACAGCTTTAGGATCGAGAAACGCTCGTCGAGTTGCGCGAGTTCAGGCTCAAAGCTAAAGGCGCTCTGGGCAAGCAGTGTCGCGGAAACCGGATTAAGGTCTCCCTGCAAGAGTGCTGGTGTAAGCGTCTCAACGAGTTCCGGGTACGTTGTGTTGGCGTCCATGTACAAAAAGAACTGCCGCATATCCATCACGGAGCTTGGAACATACAACCCGCCCTCCGGTGGCAGACACTGGAGAACCGCATCTTTGAAAGAGGTCAGGGGTACGGCAAAGCCGGGTGAAGAAGATGGCAAGGTAGATTTGAATTGCATAGTAAATCGTCCTTATTTCTTATATAGCAAATTAGCTTGAAAAGGGGGCGCATGGCAAGAAGTCCCGCCATGCATGACGGCTGAGGCCGGCTCCCATCAGAGAGCGGCCTTCTAAACTAGAACCTTGCTTTGGATTGTTGAATAACTTTTTTGATTTCGTGCTGTCCCATCCACCAACGGGCTGTAGTTTCGATATTGGTAAGCTCCGCACTGACCGAGTAATACCTGCTGGTAACATTATCAACCTTTCGGACAATGGATTCCACAGTACCGGTCAGCATGAAGATCGCGGCGGTTTCGTTACCGAGAGACGGCGCTGTATCGTCGCTGGCATTGGCGAGTTGGTCTTGACGCTCTGCTCGCAGTTCCTGTCGCGTTTCTCCCCCTGCCACAAACTCAAGCCTGCCGCTATTTATGAGCGTGATCTCCATATTCTTGGAAATGAGGCCCGTGTCGATATGCTCACTGCTCTTGTTACTGAAACGGCCAACAATGATGGTGGGCAGTGCGCCATTGTGTTCAGCGATGTACTGATCAATGAACGGAGCGACGCGAGGGTTTTTCAGACAATCGGCGACAAGGCTCTCACAAGCCAGCCGTACATCAGTGTCATTCCACTCACCGCTTAAATCGACCTGGGTATCCGCGTCAATGCGGTTCACTTTGGGACTTGAACTGCACGCGCTCAACAAAACGAACGCTATGACAGCACAGACTAGGTTTAACACCTGTTTTTTCATATTCTCTCCTCTTAAAATTGAACTTACCGGCACACCGGCAGCGGCGGCCAACAAATTTAGTATACACAAAATAGCGTGTTTCAAAAAGAGGGCAAATATGAAACTATCAGTTCTCTTATTTCTTTTATATATAATAAGATAACTTCTATTTGACTTTTATTGGGTCATAGATTACCCTAGAGAAAATAATGGACAGAACGTTCGTAAGGAGCAGGTGTTGATAAAGCGCGATTTCCCTAAAATACATTTCTACGATCAGGATTTCGTTGATATCTATGATAAAACGTGGGCGTGGATTCAGGATTGCTGGAGTTCAGGTAACGAGAAAGTAGCCATGCTACATGCTTTGCTTGGGGAACATGCCTCATCTGACGCACCGCCCGTTGATAAGGCGACACAAGCTGCTACGGTTTCTGGCTTTCCAGTGGAAATCACGGTCGGTACGAAACTTTCGCCGCCTGTCATGTTGGCAGATTCCCCAATAGCGTTACCCACGGCGCTTTCAGCGCCTGATAACAGTACGGCAAGCGAAGAAACCGCGCCGCTTGAGATGAGCGTAATGGAACCGACGTGTCAATACGCGGGAACCATGCCTGAAACCATACCGCTGGACGTGGTGGAGAACAGCAAGAGCGTGCCAGAGCAAGCCGCTGAACCAGCTGCTCAGACTGCTGAACACGCGGTGGTGAACGGTGATCGTGTGCCAGAGCAAGCCGCTGAACCAGCGTCGCCAGAAGAGGCGGCTATGATGACCGAATCGGCTGCTCAGACTGAGGAACACGCGGCGGTGAACAGCAAGAGCGTGCCAGAGCAAGCCACTGAATCGGCGTCGCCGGAAGAGGCGGCTATGGCTGAACCGGCGGCTCAGACGGAGGAACATGCGACGGAGAACAGCGAGTGTGTGCCAGAGCAAGCCGCTGAACCGGCGGCTCAGACGGAGGAGAAGCCGCGCTTCAATACGCCGCATATCATCGAAGGAAAGTTCTTTGCATATCCGGGCAGCCCCGTGGCACGGCAGGCGGATGCGATCTACTCCTCGTTTTTCCTTGTTTACTCAAACCGCATTTATCAGGCGCACCCAACCCTTGATATCTTTTACCAACGTCAGGAACCTAACGGGGCGATTCGTAAAGCCTACAGTATTGAGACCGGACTCCCTGTGTTTACCCCTGACAATCCAGAGGGCATTGGAATCCCTCTGTTTGCCTGGGCTGAATTCAACCTCTATCATAAGTCAGCGAACAAAAAGCGGGTGAAGGACATACTGCCTGTTTTGCATAGGTATATTGACTGGATTGACGCCACTTTCAAACGGCCCAACGGTCTTTACGAAGTACCTCTCAGCGCCACAGATATGGAGAATACCCCGCGTGAACAGGCGGTCTATCTCATGGACTTCAATACCATGATGGCCATCAATGTACTCTATATGTCAGCGCTTTCGGATATCCTTAATGATAAGGATGCCAGCTTCCACTATAAGAAAGCCTACTTTTCACTCAAGACGCGGATTAACAGCCTCATGTGGAACGCTGACGACGGCTTTTACTACGATATTGACCGGGACGAGAAACAGATTCCGGTAAAAACCATAGCGGGTTACTGGCCGCTCCTTGCGGAAATCCCCAATGATGATAAGGCTGAACGGCTCATTGCTAAGCTACAGGACCCTCAGTTTTTTGGCACTCCTCATCCCTTCCCCACACTGGCAGTGAATGAGCCGTGCTTTGAGGAAAACGGTTGTGGTTATCGGGGTTCGGTTTATCCTCACCTCACCTTCATGGTGATAAAAGGGCTGGAGCGTTACCAGCGCTGGGACATGGCGCGAGAGTGCGCCATACGCCACCTCTACTTTGTCCTTGACTCCATGACCGAAGGCCATGCCAATGGCCATCACAGCCCGCACCGGGGTAATCTCTGGGAAGCCTATCTTCCTCTACGGGAGGGACACGCCATCTGGCCTGATAACCCGAAATTTCCCCGTGTCCAGTATCTCACCTATGACGCGCTGTCAACGATCTGCCTTACGATAGAAAACATTGTGGGGCTTTTCATTTCTCTACCCCGTAAAACCGTGGACTGGATCATTCCCAATCTGGAGATCATGGGGGTAGAAAATCTCTCGCTCAAGAAGAACATGATCACCATACTTTCAAATAAGAGCGGTAGAGGCTGGGAAATCCACATGGAAAGCGAAAAGCTCTACTACTTTACTATCAATATCTTGGGGAAGAAGAAAAAGACTCTGCCCATCCCTTCGGGAAAATGCTCAATGCTTATCGACAAGCTGTGATTCAGCAGGAACTAACGGACGCCGGAGACGGTGTATAGCCATTCGCCGGCGTCCCGCAGACGCGGCAAAAGTATCACGGCATGAATCTCGCCGCACGCCTTAGAAACGGCTTTGTTCCAGTCCTGTATACTGGGCAGGCGTTTCCGCGTTTGCCTGCGTCCACTCTCGGCAACAGTAAGGAACTCAACCTTGCGCTCGACCAGCGCCTTACTAAGGGTATCGACGAGTAGGAAGGCGGACAGACCGGTGATGAGCGGGGCAGGAGAAAGTTCGTTTATCAGTATGATGAACTGCTCCGA
>JAITFA010000222.1 GCA_031281685.1 Treponema sp.
CAACGGAGACAAAAAGTGAAGAAATACAACGTCGTTATTCTTGACGTGGACGGCACGCTCACGGACGGCACGATTTACATTTCCCCAGAGGGCGAGGCGATGAAAGCCTTCAACGCCAAGGACGGCTACGGGATCAGGCATATCTTGCCGCAGCTCGGCATCACTCCGGTTATCGTAACCGGACGCGAGTCGCTTATTGTCCAGCATCGCGCACGGGAGTTGGGTATAAGCGAAGTGTACCAGAACATCGCGGATAAAGCGGCGAAGCTGGACGAATTGGCGGCGAGGTATGGGTACGGCCTGGAATCTTTTGCGTATATCGGAGATGACCTGAACGACTATGAGGCGATGAAACAGTGCGGTTTCAAAGCCTGCCCCGCAGACGCGGTGGCGGGGATTAAGGCTATTGCCGACTATATAGCGCCCCACTGTGGCGGGTACGGCGCGGTGCGCGATGTGTGCGAAGAGTTGGCGCGGCTATTCAAACAGCCCGCTTTGGAAACTTTTACACACGCGGACAGGTCTTGTGAGGAATATATGCCGGTTGAAAAGGTGAAGGGATATTTAGCGCACTGGCAGCGTGACGGGGATGTTATTGAGTCAGCCCATTCCACGGCTACGGTTGCGGAAGCCGCCGCCGCCCTTGGGGTGGAAGAGGCGCGTATCGCCAAGAGTCTCTCGCTGCGGGGGAAAGAGGCGGTGTTTGTGGTGGTTTGCGCGGGAGACTCGAAAATCGATAACCGGAAGTATAAGAATACGTTTGGGGTTAAGGCGAAGATGCTGAGTCTTGCTGAAACGCTTGCGGAAACCGGGTATATGGCGGGCGGGGTCTGTCCTTTTGCGCTGCCGCCCGGTGTCGAGGTCTATCTCGACGAGTCTTTGAGGCGGTTTGCCACGGTTTTCCCAGCCTGTGGTTCCGCGAATTCGGCTATAGAGTTGAGCTGCGAGGAGCTTGCCGAGTATTCCGGCTGTAAAAGATGGGTGGATGTCTGTACGGGCGTGGATTAAGGCTATCGCCGGCTATATAGCGCCCCTTTCCGGCGGGGACGGCGCGGTGCGCGACGGCGGTTGTCTGCCCCTAGCCGTTTATAGGCAACATGATATAGTGTTGCGGCTATGGTTTCTTATACTGACTTAGAGAAGACGATTCAGTCTCTGATCCTCTCGCCATCCGGCTGGCGGGCGGTTTTCGCTTACGGCGGCTCTGGCGCCGAGGAAAGCGCGTCGCCGGACATTGGGGACGCGCATCGTATCATCATCACCAGAGCGGCGCGGGTGTTTGCCGAGTATCTTCACGCTCGCCTAACGCGGCCTGTGGTGGTGGTTGGCATGGATACGCGGCCTACTGGACCAGCCATCGCTCACGAGCTTATCGGCGGCTTGCTTGACGCGGGCTGCGGCGTGGAGTTTGCCGGTATTGTTGCCGCGCCGGAAATTATGGCTTACGCGAGGAGCGGCGGCGTTAATGGCTTTGTGTACATCTCGGCAAGCCATAACCCAATAGGACACAACGGCTTGAAGTTCGGGTTTGATGACGGCGGGGTACTGCCCGCGTCGGAGGCCAAGAAACTCATTGCCGCGTTTCTGGCAAACAAGGACTACGATGATGGCGTTGCGCCGCAGTATAACGAAGAGCGCATTGCTGCCGCGCTGAACAAACAGGGTGAGTGTAAACGTTCCGCGTATCAGGCGTATCTGGCGTTTAGCCGTGAGGTAACCCAAGGTGATAAGACTGGCGGCGGCGACATACTTGCCGCCATAAACGCAGACCTTAAAGCGCGACCCCTCGGTATTGCCGTTGATTTCAATGGATCGGCGCGGACGGTTTCGATTGACCGCGAGTTTTTCGAGTCATTGGGGATAAGCCTCCACGCCATTAACGACAAGCCGGGGGCGATTGCCCACCGCATTGTGCCGGAGGGTGAGTCGCTGGAACCTTGCTGCCGCTACCTTGAGGAACTTCACGCTGCAGATTCTTCTATTATATTAGGCTATGTGCCGGACTGCGATGGTGACCGCGGCAACCTTGTTATTTGGGACCAGGGCGAACAGCGGGCGCGGAGTCTTGAGGCGCAGGAAGTCTTCGCGCTGGCTTGCGCCGGCGAACTGGCGCAGCTTGTGTGGGGCGGCGTGGACACGGCAAAAGCCGCCATCGCGGTCAATGACCCAACGTCTATGCGCGTTGACTGGATTGCAAAGGCGTTTGGCGCGAGCGTGTTTCACGCGGAGGTCGGCGAGGCTCATGTGGTGGGGCTTGCGCGGCGTTTGCGGGAACGCGGCTACATTGCGCGGATACTGGGGGAAGGCTCGGCGGGCGGCAACATCACGCACCCCTCGGCAGTGCGCGATCCGATTCACACGGTGATGGCTATTGTAAAACTGCTCTGTGTACGGCGCATTGGCGACAAGGCTGGACTGTTTGAGCTATGGCGCAACCGCGCTGGCAAGGCGTATCAAGAAGACTTTTCGCTGCTGGACATCATTGCAACATTGCCTGCGTTTTACACGACCGGTTCCTATACGCCGGAAGCCGTGTTGCAGGTGAAGAGCGAGGATCACGCGGCGCTCAAGGATCGTTACCAGACGGTGTTTCTGCGGGAGTGGGAAGCGCGTAAGGCTGGACTTGCGGCGCGTTATGGAATAACACAATGGGAAGTTTTGTGTTATAATGGTATAGAAGAAAAGCGTGGGCTTTCCCATTTTGGGGAAGCGGGACGCGGTGGGCTGAAACTGATGTTCAGCGATGTGGCGGGCAATGAAGTCGCGTGGATTTGGATGCGTGGTTCAGGAACTGAGCCGGTATTCAGGGTTATGGCGGACGCATACAGCGCGGAACTGGAGCGTGAGCTTGTTCAGTGGCAGAGGGATATGGTTATCGAGGCTGACGGAAATGAGGTTTCCGGGGGAGTGCAACATGGGTGTGCGGGGTGAGTTGTTTTCAACAAAGGTTCAATTAGCTAATCGAACCTACTTTTTCAATGTGAAGGAGAATCGCATGGGCGATCTCTACCTGAACATCGTGGAGAGCAAGAATCGAGAGACTGGCGGCTTTGAGCGCCAATCTGTTGTTCTCTTTGCCGATGATCTAAGCGAGTTTCTTTCAGGCTTTGAAGAATCTCTGCGGGTCATGGAAAAGGCGACGCGGGAAAAGAAGCGGGGCGACGGGCGTTCCCAGCAACGCGATGAGCGCCGCGATAGGGGCGAGTGGCGTGAATCAGCGCCGGAAGCGCGACGCGGCAGTGGCGAGCGGCGTGAGTCAGCACCGGAAGCGCGACGCGGCAGTGGCGAGCGACACGGAGACCGGCGGCAAACACGGGTGCAGGTCAGGAAGGATAAACCAAAACCGCCGGATGATGATGGTTTCCGTGGCAAGTCCGGCAGTAGCCGTGTTAGAGTGGTACGACGCAAAGACTGATTCACTAGTAACGTAGGTTTATGCGATTCGTAGTTTGATGGCCAGGAGGTAAAGTATGGCAACAGTGCATGAATACAAAAAACTGGAGAATAGTATTGTCCAGAGGTGTGGAGAGTATGCGGCTTTTATTGTCGAGTGCGTGATTAAGTTTTTCAAATTCATCTTCGCAATTCTTCTGCGTCCATATACTGTCGTTTTTGTACCTCATTCTCAGAAGAAAATGTACAGCTTGCAGATCAGCGGACTGTTCTTTATGGCTTTTATCGGCGGTATTGTGTTCATATCATGGATTGCGTTTCGTTACGCCATGCCCTATGAGAGCGTGGGGGGGAAGATAACTTATAAAGACAGTGGTCTGGAAGATACACAGGCCAACCTTGATCAGTTACGGCTTGAGACTGCGCGGCTTCAGGCTGCGGCGCGGGAGTTTGAGACCGCGCTTTCGACTACGCTTGCCGCGCTTGGTACGAATATCTCAGGGAAAAATACCGTGAACATCGCGCAGGGCGAAGACCTTTCCACGTTTTTTAACATACCTGCGAGAGCAGACGGAGTTTTACAGGAGGTTGAGGATATTAGACAGCTTTCAGCGTATCTTTCCTCAGCCATTGAGCCGGTCAAGGAAATCGGTACGATCCTCGATACCCAGAGCGCCCTGCTCAACGAAATCCCCAGTATCTGGCCCATCAAAGGCGGTATCGGCCATGTTTCCATGTTCTTTGGGCAGAACCGGCACCCGTTTACTGGTCAATACTACATTCACAAAGGGATCGACCTTTCCACCTACCGTCAGGGCGACCCCATTGTAGCCACGGCGGATGGCCAGGTCGTTACTGTTGATTACGACGCGACTGGTTTTGGGAACTATGTCATTATCAAACATAAGCACGGGTTCTACACCCGCTACGCCCACATGCAGAGCGTTAAGTCAAAGGTCGGGGATCGGGTACAGCAAGGCGAGGTTATCGGATACATCGGCAATACTGGTCTTTCCACCGGTCCCCACGTCCATTATGAGGTACATATCGGTTCTGATATCGTAGACCCGAACAAGTACCTCAATATCCGTTCCAACCTTACTCGTAGCACTCGTTAGGGGGGTGTAGTATGGGAACCAGAGATTTTTCACTTAATACCATCATTGGTCCCGGCGCGTGGGTAAGGGGCAACATTGACTCGGCAGGCTTTACCCGCATAGACGGTAGTATTCAGGGCGATGTACGCGCCCAAGGGCGGGTGGTTATCGGGGAACAGGCGCGCATGAAGAGCAATGTCAGCGGAACCTCAATTACCATAGGCGGCATTGTTTATGGCAACATCCACGCCAGTGAGCGCGTTATCATTCTTTCAACCGCGCTGATTCTGGGCGATATTGTTACGTGGCGTATTCAAGCCGATGACGGTTGCCTGATCCACGGTAAAGTCGTGGTTTGCCAGAGTGTTGAGCAATGGGACAGGGCTATCGCTGATGAGCGCGGGAATCAGAAGAATCAATTCCTTGAACACAAATATGGCTAAGATCGATTTTTCCAATGTGCTAAACCCGTTTTTTAACCCATCGCTTAATGTCAGGGCAAAACCTGAGACCAGAAAAACAAAAGCCAAGCCGACTGTATCCTTTGACACTTTGCTTGATAAAGCCCAGCAGGACGAGGCGATAGACGCCCCGCTGGACATTCCTGTGTCTGACGAGGCGATTCAGGAAATGCTGGACGCGGTACACAGCGCGGGTGACGCCTTAAAGAACCGTCCCTTGCCCCAGGAGATACTGCGCTATAAGCAGGCAGTACGCGCCTTTATTCACTATATTGTGGGAAATGGTTATGATGTGGAACGTCAGGTTCACGGCTCGAAACGCTCACGACGCGGCGAGCGTATTGAAATCGTGGCACGAGTGGTAGACAACAAACTTGAACAGCTTGCCGCCGGCATACTGGCTGGACAGACAACCCAGATGGATATCCTCAACAGGCTTGAAGAGATAACCGGTCTGCTCGTAGATTTAATGCAGTAGAGTTGTGGAGTAAGTTATGGAAAAAGACAGTTATGAAGATATTAATGAAGAGGATATAGCTGCGCTTGAGGACAATCCCGCTGAAAGCGAGTTTGAGAGCGCCATCATTGTTGAGGAGGGAACCCAGGCGAACTTGCCCGACATGCCGATCTATCGCCTGCGGCTTCCCTATTCCAACGAGATCTTTTTCGCGGCGTATCAGGGCGAACCCCTCAAAGCTGGAAGTATGGTGCTGGTTCCTACGCGCTATGGCCGGGACCTAGCCCAGATCATAACCCCGATACAGAAAGACAGCCTCAAAACCTTTTCAGAGATAGCTCGCATCCAACGCCCCGCTACTGACGCTGACCTTGAAAAAGTTGCCCGCAACAAGAGTCTTGAAGACGAAGCCTTTACTATCTGCAAAGAGAAAATCGCCAAGCGCAAACTGAACATGAAGCTTATTACAGTACATTATCTGCTTGAAGACTCGAAGATACTCTTCTTTTTTTCCTCGGATAACCGCGTGGATTTCCGTGAGTTGGTTAAAGACTTGGTGAGCGTCTTCAAGACACGGATTGAGCTGCGGCAGATCGGAGTACGGGACGAATCGCGGGTGATGGGCGGCTTTGGCGTCTGCGGTCGGGGCTATTGTTGCCACACGATTTCAGAAAAGCTCAAACCAGTATCAATAAAAATGGCCAAGGAACAGAACCTTTCCCTCAATTCTATGAAAATATCCGGTTCCTGTGGACGCCTCCTCTGCTGTCTTGCCTATGAACACTGCTTTTACAGTGAACAGCGCAAGCTGATCCCCCCAGAAGGCGGTAAAGTTCTCTACGACGGAACCATCTGGAAGGTAGTAGATGCCAATATGCTCGTAGGCAAGCTCAAGCTCATTGCCGAAGACGGCAGAGAAGCCCAGCTTCCTTCAAACATATTTGAGAAAGTTGACGGTAGATGGCGGGTGAAAGCCTCGCGCTGATAAACCCACACATAGACGCTGGGCATAGACGAGGTACAGATGCTGTAAACCTGTCTTTTTTCTTTCGCGTTTTATGCTATGGTACTGTTTATGGAAATCATCACTTTAGGTAACGAACTACTCAGGAAGAAAGCCGAGCGGGTTACAGACATTGACAAGGAACTCACGAAAGCAGCCGGGGAACTTATTGACGCTCTGCACAAAGGTGAGGGTGTGGGACTGGCCGGGCCGCAGGTGAGTCTTATGAAACGCATCTTTGCAGTGCATGTTGAGAAGGACATTCCACGGGTGTTTATAAACCCTTCTATACTGGAAACTTCCCTTGAGACCGTAAAGTACGAGGAGGGCTGTCTTTCCGTACCAGGGGTTTATGCTGACGTGATCCGCCCCGGCGCCGTGCGGATTCAGGCATGGAATGAAAACGGTCGCCCCTTCACGCTGGACGCGGAGGGTATACTTGCCCGCGTGATCCTGCACGAATACGATCATCTGGAAGGGATACTGTTTATCGACCGGCTCTCAGAATTTAAACGGAAGCGTATTATTACTAAATTTGAAAAAATACGGAAGGCATAATCATGCGTGTTGTGTTTGCGGGCAGTCCCGCTATCGCGGTTCCGGCGCTGGAAGCGGTTTACGCCATGCCTGATGTGGAACTCGTCGCGGTCCTGACTAACCCTGACAGTCCAAAAGGTCGGCACGGCAGGAGCGAGCCTACCGATGTCGGTGCCGCCGCCGGGCGGCTTGTGGTAAAAGAGATGCTGGCTGAAACAAAGTTTCCGATACTCAAGCCACAAAAGTTGGACGCAGCACTGCGTAAGGCGCTTGTTGCGCTCAAACCTGAACTGCTCGTTTCCTTTGCGTATGGGCATATCTTTGGACCAAAGTTTCTGGCACTTTTTCCTCTCGGCGGTATCAACATACACCCCAGCCTCTTGCCGCGTTACCGGGGCGCGACGCCGATACAGGCGGCGATACTCCACCGCGATCACGAAACCGGACTTTCAATACAAAGACTAGCGCGGGAGATGGACAGCGGCGACCTTTTGTATCAAGAACGTATCCCCCTCAGCGGCAGGGAAACCACCGAAAGCCTAAGCGCATTCATGGCGGCAAAAGCCGTTGCTGCCTTACCCAAAATGCTAAGCGCTATTGCCCAAGGTCGTGTTGAAAGCTATCCCCAAACTGGCGATGTAAGTTACTGCGCCCCCATCACCAAAGATGAAGGGCGCATAGACTGGACACAAAGCGCGGAAGCCATCGACGCTCAGATACGCGCCTTTACTCCCTGGCCTTTGTCGTGGACCCTCCACGGCGAGCAGTACCTCCACTTCCTTGAAGCCGCGCCATACACTGAAGCGCCATACACTGAAGCGCCAGTTGGGACGGTACTGGGCATAGACAAGCGGGCGGGGATACTGGTACAAACGGGAGATGGTGTCTTGTGTGTTACGCGCCTGCAATACCGTACTAGGAAAGCGCTTGAATGGCGCGCCTTCCTGAA